>NZ_CAXSKY010000002.1:0-157512 GCF_964238065.1 Clostridium sp. AUH-JLR23 | reverse complement strand
CTACGTATTAATAAAGTTGATAGAAAGGAGAAGGTATATTTTAATGACTGATAAATGAGTCAATTATAATATACCAGTGAAAAATATGTTAACTTATTCATTTAAAGAATTGGATATACCTATGTATGAATATTTATATCAATGCATTAAAAATGATATTATCCATCAAAAACTCAAACCCCATGAAAAATTACCTTCTAAACGTGCTTTTGCGAAAAATCAAAATGTCAGTCTTATTACTGTAGAGAATGCCTATCATCAGCTTCTTATTGAAGGATATATTTATTCTAAAGAAAGAAAAGGATATTTTGTAAGTGAACTTCATTATCCCCATTATATAAAAAGTCATTCTTCTGTTATGACAAAACCAAAACAAACTCAGTATCGTATAGACTTAAAATCAAATTCTGTATCTTCTTTACATTTTCCATTTTCTACATGGTCTAAAATGACACGTCAAGTCCTTTCATCTCAATCACAAGAATTGCTTTCACGTTCTCCACATCAAGGTTGCGAATCTTTAAGGCGTGCTATCTGTTCACATCTTTATGCCTTTTGTGGAATGAATATTTCTCCTGATCAGGTGATTATTGGAGCTGGAAGTGAATACCTTTATAATCTAGTGATTCAATTATTAGGAAGAGATCAGATATATGCCTTAGAAAATCCAGGTCATCACAGTATTTCCCAAGTCTATCACATCAATCATGTCAATTATCATTACATTACCTTAGATCAACAAGGCATTGATATAAAGGCACTAAGACAAAGTCAGGCACAAATCGTGCATATCTCTCCTGCTCATCATTTCCCAACAGGTATCACAATGCCCATACAAAGACGTTTAGAATTACTTCAATGGGCAGAAGAATCCCATCGTTATATTATTGAAGATGATTATGATAGTGAATTTCGTATGCGAGGAAAACCACTCTCCCCACTCTTTCAGATTGATCAAAATGAACATGTGATTTATATGAATACATTCTCTAAAACACTAGCCCCTTCATTTCGTATTAGTTATATGATTTTACCACCTCATCTCGTTCAAATTTTCCAACAAAAATTAGGTTTCTATACATGTAGTGTATCAAGCTTTGAACAGATTATTCTTGCCGAGTTTATCCAAAACCATCACTTTGAAAAACACATTAATCGTATGCGTAACTACTATAAATCCATCCGTGATGAATTTCTTCTCCAACTTTCACAAAGTCCTCTCTTTTCCCAAATTACAATTACTGAAGAAAACTCAGGCTTACATTTTCTACTTCATTTCTCTTTGCCATATAGCGATGAATTTATTTTAAAACGTGCTCAAGATTTAGGAATCAACATGAGCATGCTTTCCCAATTTTATGACCAACCATTTGATTCACATACAATCGTGATTAACTATTCTGGACTTTCTATTGAAGACATTCCTTTAGCCGTTCAATTACTGTGTCAATTATTAATGGAATAAAAAAAAGGACAAAATAAATTTTGTCCATGGCGATTAATCATCTTTGATGATTATCGTTTTTTTAATAAGAAAACTGCTTTATATCATCTGATATTTGCTTTGATGGCAGCAACGTCTTTCTATATTTGCATACTACTGCAACAGATATTTGTGCCTGTTCTTTGATTTCCATATTCCCATAGCAGAAGTATAACATAAGCTTCCGCTTTTTTTTACCTTAACCAACCGTCTAAAACCCGTGGGATTGCGGTAGCCTCATTTCAAAAGTTTTTCATACAGTTCATGATGTTTAGCATCTTCTCCATCTTGATGCTTACTTTTTGAATTTATATTTACCTTTTCCATGACCAAATACTGGCTCTATAATATCTTTCTGTACTAAATTGGAAAGAAGCTTAGAGGCACCAGATTGCTTCAAATCAATGACCTTCATGACTGCACTTCTACCAAATACTTCATCATACCCGAATTTCTCAAATAATCTACGAACATGATTTGCTGTTTTAACGGATAAATCTTTTTCTTTTACTAAAAGTGTACTTTCAATATCCACTTTTGTATCTTGAATGTCCACTTCTGTGCTTCCAATGTCCACTTTTTTAGTATTTAAAAATCCACTTATATGCATATCTCGGTTATGTAGTTCATTTTTCTCATTTAAAAGCAGATTTCTGAGAAAAATTTCAAGGTATTCCGTTGTTTCATGAATTCCTTTTTGCAAATTGGTATAATTCGCACGGACTAGTGCATTTCTAAAATACCAGGCATTTTCGGCAAAGATATCATTAGTTGCAGAAAAACCAAGTGTTCTAAGATATTTAATAAAAAATACCGCTGTTGTCCTTGTGTTACCTTCACCAAAAATATGAATCTGCCATAGTCTTGAAACAAATATTGCAAGATGATGGATGATTTCATCCATTGATAGACCTCTATAACTAAAGCTTTTTTCCTGTGAAAAGTCATATTCAAGTGTTGCCCTAAGCTCTGAAGCACTACCATATATCACAGTTTTACCGTCAAGTACCCACTCTTTCTTAGTTATATTGTAATTTCTAATCTTCCCAGCATGACTATATATTCCCTGAAAGAGTTTGCGATGGATGGAAATATATTCATTAGGCGAAAATGAAAACGCAGTTTCAGAAAGTATCTCGGCAATTCGAGAAGATACCTTATCTGCTTCTTCTGTGCGTTCTTCATTTGACAGATGTACAGGTTTTTCCTTATAATAACTTTCAATAAGATTTTGTGCTTCCTTAATTGTGATTTTACCCTCGATGTTTTGGAGAGCAGTATCAATCAAATACTTTGAAGGCTTCAAACCATCCACAGCCTGAAGTCCGATGGCAGTACTCCAAGCATAACTTTTATCAACTTTTTCTGGTTCTGATTCTTTCAAATACTCTTTAAATGGATCTCTTTTCATGTTTACCACCTCATATTTTCTTTTTTTATTTTAAATCATTATCTGTTTATTCATAGGTATTAAAATAACCAAAAGTCAAAAAAGTTTCTGTATACCTAACATATGGTTTTCTTGTAACAAGACCACAAACTACTTCACCAAAAGCTTCACTTTTATTCGAACTTAGCAATACTATTTTAAGTTTACAAAAAATAGATATTTGGATTAGGAAAATCTTGTTTCCCTTTATAAGTTGTTATCTGATTCAACAAACGATTCTCCAATACCAAAAAATCTTTCAAAAAATAATTTTAGCTTATCAATAACATTTTGCTTTTTAATAGATCTATTGCTATTACCAAAACGAGATACTGGTGGCATAAGCTTGTCAATATCAGTTCCAATCGTCTTAATTTCGCCGTCTCTAAATGCATTTTCAATAAATTTCCTTGTTTCTACTTCTTTAAGCTTTTCTTCCTCAATTATCTTTAAAAGTTCCTCTTCACGCATTTTAGCTACATAATCATGCCATTCTGCCATCACATCTTGAACATCATTAATTCCAGCAATAAAAGTTTCTATAAGTGCTTTTTTACTACGTAGTTCAGGACTCGCATCAATAGCCTTAGTAATTGTAATCAGAACTTCTTTATCTTCACCATGACTATCATGATACTTTTTAACAAGCATCAAAATATAATCAATATTAATTTCTATTTGTTTAATAAGTTCAACTTCAAATACGATATCATCAATAATATTCTTACTTTCACCTTTTTTATTTTTTTCATACCACTCATCACGCAAATCCTGATATCTACCCAGATAATCCTGTAAGTCACGTTCACTGATCATTTCTTTACCAGCAAATTCATCAAATGTTGACAAAAGATTTCTCATACGTAGAATTGCTCCAAAAAGAGAAATAAAATCCTTTTGCTTTTGTTCACCTATAATTTGTGAATCAGTCAATGGAAAATCAGATAATAATTCAGTCATCATATCCACATAGCCAGGATATACTTTTCCCTCGACACTCTCATAACCATAATAATAGTCATTAAATCCTTTAAGAAGAACAATTCCACCAGCATTCTTATCCCCAAATAGTGATATAGCAGTATCAACACGTTTTTGAAGATTTCTAAAACATACAATATTTCCAAATGTCTTAATGGAATTAAGAATACGATTTGTTCTAGAAAATGCCTGAATTAATCCATGCATTTTTAAGTTCTTATCTACCCACAAAGTATTAAGCGTTGTTGCATCAAAACCAGTAAGAAACATATTAACAACAATCAAAAGATCAAGTTCCTTATTCTTCATTCTAAGTGAAACATCTTTATAATAATTCTGGAATTTATCACCATCGGTAGAATAATTCGTATGAAACATTTCATTATAATCATTGATAGCATCTTCAAGAAAATCCCTTGAGGATTGATCAAGTAAAGATGTATCTTCTGAATTTTCTTCGTCAAGAATACCATTTGTATCATCTTGAACTTCAGCTTCATTTGCCCCATAACTAAAGATAGTTGCTATACGTAATTTCTTTGTTGGATCTTCTTCCATCTGTTTTTTAAATTCATGATAATATAATTTAGCCATAGGTACTGAAGCAACTGCAAAAATAGAATTAAATCCATTAATACGCTGTTTCTGTTTAATTTCTTCTACTGCACCATTTTTACCAGATGCAACTTCAGAAATATTCATAAGTGAATTATAAATATATGTTTTATCACCTCGATATGTCTTTCTATCAAAATTATCAAGAATATACTTCGTAACAAGTTTGATTCTTTCTGGGGCCATCATTGCTTTTTCACGGTCAATATCCCATACTTTTTCATCATCAATATCTTCATTCATATCCATTGTTTTTATATAATCAACCCTAAAAGGAAGGACATTCTTATCATTGATTGCATCAACAATGGTATATGCATGCAATTGATCACCAAATGTTTGTTCTGTTGTAAAAAACTGTGCTTTTTTCATGCTTCCTGTATTTAAAGGAAATATTGGTGTTCCTGTAAATCCAAACAAATGATATTTCTTAAAACTTTTGACAATAGCAGCATGCATATCGCCAAATTGACTTCTATGACATTCATCAAAAATAATCACAACATGTTGATTATAAACATTATGTTCTTTATTCTTTTTAATAAAAGTCGCCAATTTTTGAATGGTTGTAATAATAATATGCGCATTTTTGTCTTCTAACTGCCTTTTTAATACTGCAGTTGATGTATTACTATTCGCTGCACCTTTTTCAAAACGATCGTACTCTTTCATTGTTTGATAATCTAGATCTTTACGGTCTACAACAAATAACACTTTATCAATATATGATAGTTGGGATGCCAATCTTGCAGTCTTAAAGGATGTAAGAGTCTTACCTGATCCCGTCGTATGCCATATATATCCTCCGCCTGCAACATCTCCATATTTTTTATAGTTATTAGCAATTTCAATACGATTTAAAATGCGCTCAGTCGCTGTTATCTGATAAGGACGCATAACCATCAGCATATTTTCTGATGTAAATATACAATACTTTGTTAAAATATTCAGTATTGTATGTTTTGCAAAAAACGTTCTTGTAAAATCAATCAAATCAGAAATCACATGATTATTAGAATCAGCCCAAAAACTTGTAAATTCAAAGCTATTACTCGTTTTACCTTTTCTTGCAGTAGCAGGAGATTTAATGTCTTTAATAGCATTAAATCTCGTACTGTTAGAATAATATTTTGTATTTGTACCATTAGAAATAACAAATATCTGAATATATTCAAACAACCCACATCCTGCCCAAAACGAATCTCTTTTATATCTATCTATTTGATGAAATGCCTCTCTAATCGCAACACCTCTTCGTTTTAATTCAACATGAACAAGAGGTAATCCATTAACTAATATTGTTACATCATATCTATTATTATATTTAGCGCCATCATCTCTTCCTACTTCATATTGATTAATAACTTGTAAAAAGTTATTATGAATGTTCTTCTTATCAATAATAGTAATATTTTTTGTGCTTCCATCATCACGTTTTAATATTTGAACATTATCTTCTTGTATTTTACGTGTTTTTTCAACAATTCCTTCATTTTGATTAGCGAGAGAATTTTTAAAAAATCTATTCCACTCATTATCTGAAAAATGATAATCATTAAGTTTTTCTAACTGTTCACGTAGATTTAAAATTAAATCTTTTTCAGAATGAATATTTAAATACTCATATCCCTGTTCTATAAGCATACGAATGAATTCTTTCTCTAAATTTGCTTCAGACTGATAATAATCAGAGCGCTTTTTTACAGGCTCATATTCTGTAACTACAGTATTTTCTGTTGTCTGAGCAACAATATTAAAGTATGGCATATCTTCGCCTCCTTACTTTTATATTTCCTTAAATGTTAATAGCTTATCTCTATAATATTCATGTTGTTTCTGTCTTGCTTCAATTTCAGCAGGAAGACTAGAAGCAATGTCATTACATAATGTATCAAATCTATCAAGAATAGAAACGATCCTTTCTTGTTCTTCTATGATTGGAAGACAAAAAGTATATTGCATTATTGCCTCTTTATTTCCTCGAGGCATTTTTGCCCCTTTTGCATTTTGCATATTATATTCAAAAAATTCATCTGAACTTAGTACATAAAATAAAAATTTGGAATTTACTATTGAATCATCACTTACTCTTATATCTAATACGTCTCCATTTGTTCCACCGTTATTATCTGCGTACCATATTTTTTTCAAATATGGTCTTATATTTCCTATCAGAATATCTTTCTCCATATATTTTGTTGCTTTGCCTATACTAGGTAATGTACTAGCTTTAGTTTTTCCACGTTTATTTTGTAACAAATTTTCTACACTAATATAATTCTCTTCATTTAACTCTGAAACATCTATTCTATCTTTTGAATACTCAGCAATATCAGATAATTTAACATTTATATATCCAAACACATACTGAATAAGCCTAATTATTGCTTGTCTGTCTGTCTGTCTGTCTGTCTGTCTGTCTGTCTGTCTGTCTGTCTGTCTGTCTGTCTGTCTGTCTGTCTGATTATGTCGCCGGTTTCAGCAAATGTCAACAACATATCTCGATAATATTCATATTGTTTTTTACGTGCTTCTATTTCAGCAGGTAGCTCAATATTCAAGTCATTACAAATCTGTTCAAAATTATCTAAAACTTCTACAATTCTCTTTTGCAATTCATGATTAGGAATAGCCATTTCATATTCTCCAATTATCCTTCCAGTTAATGACGCTCTAGTTGCAAACGAACATTTTTTAGTAACATAATTTCTAAATGAAGATGTTGAAAAGCAATATGCACAATATTCTGGAAGTAAATCATCTGTTTTAGGGGTTGCTTTAACTGTAAATCCGTTAAATACGCATTCTTCTAAGTCTGATAACATAACTGAAGACCAACCAATATCTTCAGCTGTTTCAGAAGTTCTGGTAAATAACACATCCCCTCTATTAACTCTTAACTTATTCATTTCATCGGGCGTACACTCAACAAAAGATGTAACATTTTCTTTTTTTAATGCCCTATGATTATACACATCAGTATATGTAATAAACGGTACACCTCGCCCAAAAAAATCTTTTCCCTTACTCAATCCATTTCTAAAATCAAAAATATCACTTAATTTCTTACGCTCTATTTTAGCATCAAAAGACAATAATCTATCTCTATAATATTCATACTGTTTCTTTCTAGCTGTAAGCTCTGCTGTAAGTTCTGCTGTAAGTTCTGCTGTAAGTTCTGTGAAATTGTCCAATATACGTACAATTTCACGCTGTACCTCTAAAGGAGGAACGGCTATTTTTAATGATTTAAAATCTTTACCTGTTAATTTAGGTATATTTCCATGTACCAAAGATGTTACATCTATCGTCTGAAGATAATGATATAAATAGCGCAACATCACTCCCTGTTTTTCTTCAATGATATGAGCGTGATTGTTTACCCAAATCTTACCCTTTGCCCATGTTACAACTGGTGTTCCTGATTTTGTAATTACACTCCCGTCCTCACCAACTAAAACAAAAGTACCATCAAAAATATAATCTTCTACATAATCCTGAACCCCATTTGCACCGTAATAGGGATATTCTCCAACCACACGCATTGATTTTGCTATTGGTTTACGTTTTTTATCAAGTAAATTACAGCAATCGTCAAGGCACCTTATTTCTACTCCATTAGGAGATAATTCCTCTAATAATCTTTCTAATTTGCTCATTATCTTCAACCTCCTTTCTTTTTTTAAAATTTTATTACTTTTTTAAGTTTTTCTATGAGTCTCTCTTTTTCTATTTCTTCATACAGTTGTTTTATATTTTGTATTGAGGGAAATAAACCTCTATTTGCAAATTCTTTACATTCTTTTTCTACATAATCGTATTCTAAAGCATTGAATCCTCTATCAACATTATCTTTGTTTTGTTTATCAAATGACTTAATTAATATTTGCTGTCTATGAAATTGTTGAATCATATTCACATATGCCTCAATAAAATCAGCACATTTATTGTATTTCTTATTATAAACAAATCTAAATTCCTGAGCATCCTTTTTTAAGTTTTCACAATCCGTTAAAAACATTACCTTTTTTGAATGGTCTAAAGGTGTTTTCATAATATCAGCTAACATGTAGAAAGTAGATGAATTTGTTATGTAGCTGAATACAACATCTATAGACATTGGATTTAATCTATCCAAGAAAAATATATTGCTTTTATAAAGATTCCACATATCCATTAATTCAAGATACAATCTTAATCTTCTGTCAAATAAGTTTTGTTTCTTTGTTTTTATATTTTGATACACATTTATTCCTATTGCTACAATTGACAAAATTATTGTTGTAACGCTTAAAATAATATTCCACATAACTAGTCCTCAATCTCTGCAATGATCTTATCTATCTCATCACGAAGTATTTGCTCACGTTCTACAATCCTTTTTATTTCTTCATTAAGCTTAACTATATCAATTTTTTCTCTTGTATCCTCAGCTTCAACATATGTAGAAACAGAAAGATTATAGTCATTATTAGTGATTTCTTCATAATTTGCTAAATGTGTTACATGTTTAATATCTTCTCGTTTTGTAAACATATCAACAATATGATCTATGTTTTCTGGTGTTAACTTATTATTGTTTGTGACTTTAATACATTCTTTCGTTGCATCAATAAATAATGTTTTGTTATCTTTTTTATTCTTCTTCATGACCATGATACATGTCGCAATAGAAGTTCCAAAGAATAAATTACTTGGTAATTGAATAATACAGTCAATATAGTTATTATCTATCAAATATTTACGAATCTTCTTTTCTGCACCACCACGATACATAATACCAGGGAAACATACGATTGCAGCTGTTCCGTTAGGTGCAAGCCATGAAAGACTATGCATGATAAAAGCAAGGTCTGCCTTGCTTTTTGGTGCTAATACACCTGCTGGCGCAAAACGTGGGTCATTAATAAGTAACGGATTATCACTACCTGCCCACTTAATGGAATATGGTGGATTTGATACAATCAATTCAAATGGTTCATCATCCCAATGTGCTGGTGATATCAGCGTATCTTCGCAGGCAATATTAAACTTATCAAATTCAATATCATGTAAAAACATATTGATTCGACAAAGATTGTATGTCGTAATATTAATTTCCTGTCCATAAAAACCATTACGAATCTTATCTCTGCCTAATACTTTTTCTGCTTTCAAAAGTAATGATCCAGATCCACAAGCCGGATCATAAACTTTATTTATTTCAGTTTTATCCACTGTTCCTAATCTTGTAAGAAGCTCTGATACATCTGCAGGAGTAAAGAATTCTCCTCCTGATTTACCAGCATTTGATGCATACATCATCATTAAATATTCATAAGCATCTCCAAATGCATCAATATCATGATTCTTAACATTTCCAAGATTCATATCTGCAATACCATCAAGCAGTTTATAAAGTTTTTCATTTCTTTTAGCTACAGTTGACCCTAATTTATTACTATTGACATCAAAATCATCAAATAATCCTGCAAAATCTGATTCTGATTCACTCCCTTTTGCTGATTCTTCAATATGTCTAAAGACTTTTTCTAGTGTTTCATTAAGATTTTCATCATTTTGTGCTTTTTTTCTAACATTACAAAAAAGTTCAGAAGGTAATATAAAGAATCCTTTTTCCTCAACAAGTCCTTCTCTTGCTTCTTCAGCTTCCTCATCACTCATATTTGCATAATCAAATTCTATATTACCTGCTTCAATTTCTCCTTCATTGATATAATTTGTAATATTTTCTGATATGTAGCGATAAAACATGGTACCTAAAACATAATTTTTAAAATCCCATCCATCTACTGCTCCACGAAGTTCATCTGCAATTGCCCATATGGCACGATGCAACTCATCTCTTTCCTGTTCTTTTTTATTATCTAAAGCCATGTATCATTCATCCTTTCCTTTCTGAACCCATTCATTTTCCAATTCATTAAAATCAATATGATTCACTTCACAAAATTCCTTTAATTTTTTCATTGCTAATAGATTTGGTCTAACCTTACCATTCTCCCATCTATTAATCGTTGAAAAAGAAACTGCCAATTCCCTTGCAAATGCCTCTTGTGATAAAAAACATTTTTGACGTATTTTCTTTATTTCATCTGAATAGGTCATCTCATACTTCCTCCTCGTAACTTCATATCTTTTAATGATATAGCATTATTATAGCATTTACTTAACAACTAATAAAATATTATTTTTTCATCTTAATAATCAAATATCATAAGCAAAATATCAAATATATCTTTAAATTGCTTTAGATAATTAAAAACGTAGGTTATATTTCTAAATAAAATAATGTCAATATCATTTAAAAACAACCCTATAACCTACAGTTGCATTATCTTCCTGATAAAACTATAGTGTGACAGATGCGGATGTGAAATGGAAATGGACGGATACATATTAAGTGAAATAGCGGAGGCCGATGGAGATGATGAACTGTCATGCATCTGCATAAAATGTGGAAAAGGAACAATGCACTAGGTCAAAAAATAATATATCTGGTTACTTTTTAATTTGCTTATTATAAATATTTACTTTAAGCATTTATTAACCAAACAAAACCAAATTTCTATAATATGAAAAAAGATGTTTTCTACACTACATAGAAAACATCCCAATATATTATAAAAAATTTATTTTCATACACAAAATACATGTCTTATAGAAGGGAAAGTCAAGATATATGAAATAAATGATTTTTATGCTTTAAAAAAGTTAAGTCAAGATATTTATGGTCTGTTGCCTTCACTTTTTTAAGGCTTTTTATTTTTTCTGTGGAAACTTTGCATTAGGATAAATACGTTCCATTCTTTCATTTGGATAATGCTGATCTAGAAATTCTTCTACAGGATTTTGAGCATTGATTTGTCCATTTTGTCTTTCTGAATATCTTTGAATAGCTAATCCTGATATGATAATATTGATTGTCATAAAAACAATAAAACACCATGAAAGAATTGTTCCTGTTTTTTTGGGGATTTTTTCAATGAAGTCTGATAATTTTGGATAAATGATTTTAATCCAAATCACAGCTACAATTCCCCAGAAGAAACAGAATAATAAATTAATACGTCCTCCTAAGTTAAAAGGAAGATGACTATAATCCCAAAAGACTGTTCCAAAAACTAATTCTGTAAAAACACTACATGCATATTCATAAGCTCCACCTACAACCGTTCCAAACAAGAAAATAAAACGGTCACTCTTATAACGATACTGATATAACAGTAAAGTTAATAAAGCACAGCCAATTCCCCAAACAATAGAAAAAGGACCATAAATCACACTACTACGACTCATCCATATTCCTGTTGTATAATGACACCATAATGTTTCAACAATATCTCCTAAAAATGCACCAATAAGAAATAACCATAATAATTTATAAAAAGAACATCCTTCAGCAAATACAGTTGATTTTTCAACTTTTGGCTCATTTAAAATTTCTTTTTTATCAAGATTTGGAAATGCATTCACAAAATGTTTAAGTGTCCATTCAGATATTCTCATGCCTAAACGATCTGCCGTTCTTTGCATGTTTTCTGATACCTCTTTAATGACACCTTTTTTCACACGTGAACGTGTACTTAAAATACCTGTGATTGTCCCAACAAAATCTACTGCCATAACAACACCCATAATAATCAAGAGAATCTCTCCAACGGATGAAGGAATCAAATGAACAGCGTTTAAAAGTGTTGGCTCAATAAATTCAACACAGATGATAGCCATCAACCCCCAAAGAATTGTATAAGGCATGTGCACATAACTACCGAATTGGAATCTCTTTCTTGAATAATCCCACCATTTATGGTGAAAAATTTTCTGTAAGAAAAAACCTGTCATATATACAACAAAGGAAGAAATAATTGCCCCTCCTAAGAACATAAAAAACCATTGATCATGAAGTTCATGTAATAAAATAAAAAACAAAACCCCACAAATACCATAGGATGGGCAATATGGTCCATATAAAAATCCAACATCAACAAACTTCTTACGACGATATGCCGCAAGAATAGTTCCTATGACCCAACCGACAAAAGAATAAACAAAAAATATCCATAATTGATCATAAATTAACTTTTCCATCATTTCCCTCCAACATAGTCTATATGATACTATCATAGATATATGAATAATACATGAAGAAAAAAGAAAAAAATCAGAAAGATTTCTGATTTTCATCCCATTGTTTCACAACTCGACATGGATTTCCATAAGCAAGACTATGTGGTGGTATATCTTTGGTCACTACACTTCCTGCCCCAATGACACAATCATCACCAATCGTGACTCCTGGCATGACGGAAACATGAGCGCCAAACCAGACATTACTTCCTACACGAATAGGCAAGGCAATTTCTAATCCCTGATTACGTTTTTGATAGTCTAGAGGATGATTCGCTGTATAAAAACCACAATATGGACCTACAAAAACATAATCACCTATTGTGATACTTCCACCATCCATAAAATAACAAGAGCTATTAATAAAAACATTCTTTCCTAATTGAATACGACTTCCATAATCACACATAAATGGACTTATAATTTCCAGATTTTCTGGATAATAACCTAATAACTGTGTCAAGATGTCTTTTCTTTTTTCAACATCCCCAGGTCTTGTATGATCTAAATCAAAGCATAGATCTTTAGCTTTTATACGCATTTCTAATAATTGGGCATCATTATTGGCATCATACCATTCTCCACGTTCCATCTTTTCTAATTCATTACTCATGATATTCTCCTTTTCAATCATTTCTTAATCATTAATCACCTCAATTGCTTCACTGATAGATGATACGATATGTGTTGCTTTTTCCTGAACAATTTGTGGTGAATCATGAAATGTAAATGAACAATCAGCACTTTCTAACATAGGAATATCATTATAAGAATCTCCTATGCCATAGACCATATCCAAATGCAATAATTCTTTCAATTTCTTGACTGCTTCTCCTTTAGAACATCCTCTTTTAACAATATCTATATATTCTTTATTTTGAAAAGCAATAATTTCTTTGTATGTTTCATTTAAATCCTGTGTCCATTCTTTGGCCTGTTGTTCATGAACAGCATTAATTGATAATCCAAAAATATGTTCATCTCCAATACAATCAATAGACTCTACATATGTTTGAGCTATTGGAATTTTTGAATCTTTCACTAATGTATAAATACGAAAATCTGCCTGAATAGAAACTTCAGCTTTTTGATGATATTGTTGATAAATAGCTTTCATCATATCTTTAGATATTGTCTGTTCATATAAGACATGACATTCTTTATCTAAAATGCAGGCGCCACTGCTCACAATATAAAAATCTGGTTGAATACAATCTTTGATATAATGTTGTACACCTATCAATGGTCTACCTGTACACAATCCAAATAAATGATATTTTTGAAAATGAACAATAGCTTGTTGATCATTTTCTTTAATACCATCTTCAAAATATAATGTTCCATCAAAATCACTGGCTAATGCTTTCATTGTTGACTCCTTTTAAATAATAATCTATCATCTGTAATTCTTCTATCTTAATGCAATGAGGAACTTGTTTATGTAAAACCAATTGTTGGCATTTGGTAAGTGGCATCCATTGAACTTCTTCCACTTCTTCTTTTTGTAAGACAAAATCGCCATCATACCATAAGACATAAACATGCGAAACTTGTACATTATGAAATGGTTTTTCATGAAATACATTGTGGCTATTGCTGTAACTTGCACCAATATAATGTAATTCACCCTTTGTCGCCTCGACTCCCAGTTCCTCTTTTAATTCGCGTAATGCCGAAGTTTCAAAGTCACTTCCTGCTGGAATATGACCAGCACTTGAAATATCATAACATCCCGGATAAGAATCTTTATTGAGGCTACGTTTCTGTAAGAGAATTTCGACATCCTGCTTTTTTCTTAATAACCAGACATGGCTAGTGCGATGACGAATGCCATGACGATGTGCATATTCTCTTTCTACAATTTCTCCCGTTGGATTTCCCACTTCATCTACGATATCTAAATATTCCATCAACTCATCACCTCTTTCTATTCTACTACATTTTACATTTTAAATGAAAGATAAAACTCTTAAAACCCATATCCAAAATGTTAAAGAAAAACCACTCAGTAATGTTGTTAACATGACAACATTACTGCTTAAAACACCAGCATGTCCCATATTCTTTGCCATGACATAACATGTCACTGTTGATGCAGAACCTAGCATAACCAAAATAGCTATTAACTGTTCCTGACGAAAACCTAAGATGATAGCAAGTGGTAAAAACAGGAAACAGAATCCAAACAATTTAAAGAAAGATGCTAAAAAGGCAGGTTTTATCTGACTGATAGCTTTATCCAAACGAAAAGAAGCACCCATCGCTATCAAACCTAATGGTGTAGCCATATTGGCAACATAGGATACACTTTTTGAAAGAATGGTCGGCATTGGTAAAGAACATAAAGACCATAAAAATCCAACTGCAATCCCAATAATAATCGGATTCTTTAATATTCCTAGACATGTCTTTTTCAATAAATCACGATTAACTCCATCCCCATGAGGCTGATAGAAAGACAAGATAATCACAGCAAATATATTATATAAAGGTACACTTCCTATAATCATTAGTGGTCCCATTGTAGAACTTCCATATATGTTTTGAATTAAAGCGACTCCCAGCAAGGCTGCACTACTGCGATACGTTGCCTGAATAAATTCACCTTGAATACTTTTATCTTTTAAAAATTTTGATATTATCATCGCAATCAAAATACTTATAAGTGTCACAACAAAACAAAATGCAACAAAAGAAAAATTCCATACTTCTAAAAAATCAACTGTCGCCAAATCTTGAAACAAAAGAACTGGCAAAGGAAGCATAAAGACAAAACGATTTAATTGAGAAGCAAATTCTTCACTCATCCACCCCAACTTTCTTAAAAGCATTCCTAAAACCATCATCAAGAAAACTGGAACTGTCGCATTGAAACTAAATAATAAACTATCCATGTTTAAACCTCATCAGGAAATAATATTTTTAAAATACGTTCTAAGCCCTGATTTTCAATAGCGCAACAAACCAGATCTGCTTTTTGTTTTAATGCTTCAACAGCATTCCCCATCGCAACACCAACTTCACAATATTCAATCATTTCCATATCATTCAATCCATCCCCAAAAGCATATGTCTGTTGACGACTCACATGATAATAATCTAAAACTTTTTGAATGCCGACAGCTTTAGAAATCGTTGGTGAAAAGAATTCAAAAGCATTTTCACTGCCATGTTCATCATGATGAATAACACTGCCAAATTTATCCTGAATATAATTTTCTATTTTTGCTTTATCTTTATTTAAAACATTAGCTTCTATCTTGATTGTTCTTTTTAAAACCTCATCTTTATCAAAATCCAATTGGAACATTTCTTTCATACCAGCCTGAGAAAAGAAATCATAAAGTTCATGATAGCTAGGATCAATATAAATCGCATCAGCTGTTTCTAACATATAGTCACATCGCAGGTCTTCTAGCATCTGAACAGTTTTCACACATAGTTTGTAATCCATTCTATCTTCATAAATAGATTGCCCATCAATTTCAACATATCCACCATTAGCTAATATATATCCATC
Organism: Clostridium sp. AUH-JLR23; assembly: GCF_964238065.1. Taxonomy (NCBI): domain Bacteria; kingdom Bacillati; phylum Bacillota; class Clostridia; order Eubacteriales; family Clostridiaceae; genus Clostridium; species Clostridium sp. AUH-JLR23. The sequence goes on along the minus strand of NZ_CAXSKY010000002.1, from coordinate 141,354 downwards.
AAATCCTACATTTAATAAATACTGATTGATCATAGCTTTAGGTCTACCACTAGATATAAATATTTTATGTCCCTGCTCTTGAATTCTTTTTAATTGGTAAAGAGCCCCTTGTGGTATGTCAGGAATACCTCTAGCAGTATCCAATAATGTTCCATCAACATCAAAAAATAATATTTTTGATTGCATGATTCCACCCCCATAACTGATATCTATTATATAAGCTTTTGATTGATTTTGCTTTCTTTTTTCAAGAATGGAAATAGAAAAAGACAAACATTTCGTTTGTCTTTACTCACTACGTAATGCTGAAACAGGATCACTCTTTGCTGCTTTGCTGGAAGGAATAATACCACCAATCAAAGTTAAAACAACGCTAAGCACAACTAAGATGACACCACCTGCCACTGGTAAAGAGGCACTGACATCTACATTACCAGCAATCGAATGAATAATCATGTTTCCTGGTATCAACAATAACAATGTAATCACAATACCTAAAACACCTGCAAGTAACCCTATAATAAATGTTTCGGCATTGAAAACTTGTGAAATATTACGTTTAGATGCACCTATTGCACGCAAGATTCCAATTTCTTTTTGTCGTTCTAAGACACTGATATAAGTAATAACACCAATCATAATAGAAGATACGACTAAAGAAATAGCAACAAAGGCAATCAGTACATAACTAATCACATTAATAATGTCAGTTACTGATGACATTAAAGTACCTACATAATCTGTATAAGAAATCACTTTATCTTCATCAGTTTTTTCCATTTTGGCATTATAATCATCTAAAATATTCACAACATTTTGTTTTGTTTCAAAATCTTTTGGATAAATATTAATACCACTAGGTTCATCAAAATCAGCATATCCTAATGTTTTTAAATTATTTTCATAAGTTGAAGTTTCTGTTGTCATAAGTGAGACCATAAGTTCAGACAACTCTTCTTCACTCATATTCATTTGAATAGCTTCAGAAAATGCAGTTGGATCAATTTGAATCGCTGATTGCATATTTTGAGCTAATGTTCCCATTTGTTTAGACATTTGAGCACTGATTTGTTCTTCTAAGGATTGAGAAATCTGTGCTGTATATTGTGTCATCATTGTTTGAATCTGATTTTGTAATAATGTTTCAAACTGCCCTGTTAAACCACTATCTTGAAGTAATTGAATAACATTTTGTTGAATCAGACTTTGTGCACGAGATGTTTTAATATAAGTCATAAAATAAGTCTGTATCTGAGTTGAATCCGTCAACTGATTTTCAACCATATAATTTTGAAAATCAGTTGTGATACTTTGACTTAAAGATTCAATCTGTTCTCTTGTAAACTCAACATTTAATTGTGATAAGATTGCATCCATATCAATAGAAGGCATATTTGACATATCTAATTGAATCTGGCTTAAATCCAGCTCACCCATTCCTTTTGTCAATTGACTTTGATCTATTGAAAACGCACTCTTTAACTTCTCTGTATCAACACTAAACAATGAATTCATATCAAACTCTTTATTATTAGCTTCATTAAAAGCATTACCTGTAAACACGTCAATATCTTTATTTTCTAATTGTTTTTTCACAATTTCACTTGCTTGAGCTTGTTCAATCACATGTGTTGTCAGTGACTGGGGATAACCAATACCCGTTTGAAGCATTGTCGCTGTTGTTCCTTTGGCTGGTTGAACAATCCCAACAATTTTTATGGTTTCACCATTTTCAATCAATTTTTTCATATAGGATTGATTATCTGTTTTATCTCTATATAAATCATATTCTTCATCATATTCATAATAATCTGCTGCATTGACAAGCTTAAACTCTTTTCCTAATACATCTTCATATGAATAAGTATCTGTATTCTCTGGAGCATTGACTTCTTCCTCTTGAGAGAACTTATCTACCATATCATCTAATTCAGAAAAATCTCTTAACCCCAATGTATAAGACATTAAATCATTAATCTTACCATTTTGTGTTAAAACCAGAACACACTCATTATAAGCCTTAGGCCAACGTCCTGCTTTAACATCATATTGATCTACATATAGACTTTCATCACTAGGCATTTCATAAAAGACATCGGTACTCATCATTGTTGACATCATGCTGTTTCCACTACTTGAAGAACCTAAACCAAGTGATTGAAACGATTTATCAGGATGAACCTGTCTGATATTTTCTGTATCTGTACTGTATATTTGTGGTGATACATTATACGTATACTCTACAGCATTTGTATATTCTTTAATATGACTGTCACCACTATCTAAATATTCTTTTAAAGAAGCCAAGTCATTAGAACCAATCTTTGAAAACATATTGGTAATCATTTGAATAACTTGTATCTGGCCTTCTTCTTTATTTTCACTTTGACTATCTTGCACATCTACCATCAAAGATGTCATATCAAAACCTGTACTTTGTATTTGCAGTGGGTATTCAGATAATGTTTCTTCTTCAATTGATTGAATATATTGATTGACACCATTAGAAAGCGATAATATCAATGCAATCCCAATAATTCCAATAGACCCCGCAAAAGATGTTAAAATCGTACGGGCTTTTTTGGTACGTAAGTTATTAAAACTTAAAGATAAAGCTGTTAAAAAGGACATTGAAGATTTTCCCATGTTTTCATGTCTTGGTTTATCCAATTCATGTTCACTGACTTCATATGGATCAGAATCACTACGGATTGTTCCATCTCTTAATTCAACAATACGTGTCGCATAAGCTTCTGCCAATTCAGGATTATGTGTTACCATCACAACAAGTCGATCTTTGGCAACGTCTTTTAACAGTTCCATAACCTGAACACTGGTATCACTATCCAATGCACCAGTAGGTTCATCGGCGAGTAAAATATCTGGATCATTAACCAAAGCTCTCGCGATAGCTACACGCTGCATTTGTCCTCCAGACATTTGATTTGGTTTCTTGTGTCCCTGATTACCTAAACCCACCTTTTCTAAAGCTTGCTTTGCTCTCTTTTTACGCTCTGCTTTAGAAATACCAGATATCGTCAAAGCCAATTCAACATTAGCCAGGACAGTCTGATGAGGAATCAGATTATAGCTTTGAAAGACAAAACCTATGGTATGATTACGATAGGAATCCCAATCTCTATCTTTATACTTTTTAGTCGAAATGCCATTGATAATCAAATCACCTTTATCATAACGATCTAATCCACCAATAATATTTAAAAGTGTTGTCTTTCCACTTCCACTTGGTCCTAATATCGCAACAAATTCATTATCTCTGAGATTAAGACTTACGCCATCTAATGCCTTTTGAACTAAATCACCCGTTTTATATTGTTTATATATATTCTTAATTTGTAGCATTCTCTTATCCCCTTTATATAGAATATATACTATTAAATCCTTTTTATTTGAATTGAAAATGAACATTTAAATATTTCTACCGTATATCGACATATTTCCCCGGAAATAGTCCTCTTTTTATATATTCCCACAAAAAAAGAATATACATACTTATATATTCTTTATCTCTGGAGAGGTTCATATAAACGTGTCATATCAACATTCTCTAATTGTAATAACTTGATTTTATTATCAATACCACCCGCATATCCTGTTAAACTTCCATCTTTTCCTACAACACGATGACATGGAATAATGATGGATATAGGATTATGCCCAACAGCCCCACCTACTGCCTGAGCTGACATTGTTTTTTTATTTAATGCTTTTGCCACCTTTTTAGCAATTTCCCCATAAGTCATTGTTTGACCATAAGGAATCTCACACAATATTTTCCATACCATCTGTTGAAACTGTGTGCCTTTTGGTGTTAATTTTAAATCAGTGATGGAAGGTTGTCTTTGATGAAAATAATCATCTAACCATTTTTGAGTTTGTATCAATATGGGATGATCATCTTTCTTTATGATATTTTCTTTGATATTTCCTAAAAAGTATTTCTGCCCTTCAATCCATAATCCAATCAAACCTTCTTCATCACATACCAACAAAAGATTTCCTAAAGGTGATTGATAATATGTCTGATAATACATAAGTCTCACTCCTTATCATCATTTTATCATTCCCTATTTTTCTATACAACTATTCTGTCATATATAAGTTCATTCTTGATGAATATGATAATCATAATGAAGTCTCAAATGAAATAAAAAATGCAGTCTTGACAACAAGAAAGTTTATTTATATAATACAGGCGTATAGAAAAAAGGCGATGAATAGAAGAGTAATTGTTATGATTGATAACAAGAGAGTCCTGATGGTGGAAATGGACAATCATAGTAACGATGAATAAAGACTAGGAGCCGTATTTTGGATCGTATGTGATAAAATAACGTGTGCCGCGTTACAGGCTAGACTCTGATAGGAGTTGAAAAGGTTTATGCAGTGATGCATAAACGAATGAGGGTGGTAACACGATAATCTCTCGTCCCTTGTGGATGGGAGTTTTTTTATTGGAAAGGAGATATTATGGAAGAAAGACATTTTAGTGAACAGGAATTAGTAAGACGTGAAAAGTTAAATTTTTTAAGAGAAAAAGGTATTGATCCATTTGGACAAAGATTTGATGTCACTGCTTTTTCAACAGAAATCAAAGAAAAATATGCAGGAAAAACACATGAAGAATTAGAAGAAGCTGCGATTGAAGTCAAAGTTGCTGGAAGAATTATGACAAAACGTCGTAAAGGTAAAGTATGTTTCATGCATATTCAAGATAAAGAAGGGCAAATCCAAATTTATGTCAGAAAAGATGTTATTGGTGAAGACAGTTATGAAGTTTTAACAAAAAGTGATATTGGAGATATCGTTGGGATTGTTGGGACTGTCTTTGTGACAAATACTGGTGAATTATCTGTCAAAGCTTCTGAGTATATTCACTTAACAAAAGCATTACGTCCTTTACCTGAAAAATATCATGGTTTAAATGACGTTGAAGAAAGATATAGAAGAAGATATGTTGATTTAATTATGAATGAAGAAGCAAGAAAGATTGCTTTTACAAGACCAAAGATTATTCGTTCTATTCAACATTATCTTGATGGTTTAGGATATACTGAAGTTGAAACACCTGTATTAAATCCTATTTTAGGTGGTGCTTCTGCTCGTCCATTTATTACACATCATAATACTTTAGATATGAATTATTATTTAAGAATTGCGACTGAATTATCTTTAAAGAGATTAATTGTTGGTGGTATGGATGCTGTTTATGAAATTGGACGTTTATTTAGAAATGAAGGTATGGATAGAACTCATAATCCAGAATTTACAACAATTGAAGTTTATAAAGCATTTAGTGATCTAGAAGGAATGATGGATTTAACTGAAGGTATCATTTCTAATGCTGCGAAAGATGTTTGTGGTACATATGATATTGAATATAAAGGACATCAGCTTTCTTTAGCTCCTGGATTTAAACGTATTTCTATGACAGATGCTATTAAAGAACAAACTGGAATTGATTTTGCAGGAGATATGACTTTTGAAGATGCGAAAAAATTAGCTGAAGAACACGGTATTGAAGTCGAAGCACACTTTGGTTATGGTCATATTATTAATGAATTCTTTGAAAAATATGTAGAAGAAACAATTGTTGATCCTACATTTGTTTATGGACATCCTGTAGAAATTTCTCCACTAGCAAGAAAAAATCCTGAAGATCCTCGTTTCACACAGAGATTTGAATTATTTATCTGTGGTAATGAATATGCAAATGCATTCAACGAATTAAATGATCCTGATGATCAATATGAAAGATTTGCAAATCAGTTAAAAGAAAAAGAACTTGGAAATGATGAAGCTAACGAAATGGATTTAGATTATGTAGAAGCATTGGAATACGGATTACCACCAACAGGTGGAATGGGTATGGGTATTGATAGACTTGTTATGTTATTAACTGGTCAAGAATCTATCCAAGAAGTTATCTTGTTCCCTCAGATGAAACCACGTAATAAATAGTGATAAAATCAAGATAATTTGAATTGTTTTAACTCAATAAATAATAAAAATAAAAAGCATAACTTAAACAATAATCATCTCTATAAACGAAATGATATTGAATTTATTGTTATGCTTTTTTTATTTGACTCTCATAGCGAGATTTATGATACTGGCATACAAGTGGCATACACTATATTATAATTTATCAATATATTCAATTAAGTTCTTACGACTTTTTTCATAAATATGTGCATACGTACTTCGTAACATTTCTACACTATGCCCCAATCTATCAGCAATTAATAATTCAGAAATCACAGGATTTGATAATAAATAACTTGCATGAGAATGTCTTAGTCCATGTACTGTTATTTTTTTTAGCCCAGATTTTTTTACATCTTCATTAAACCATCTTCTAAGTGTAGCTATAGAGATGTAAGTTTGATCTTTATATAAATAATAATCATCATTAAATCCCTCTTGTTGAGAAACAATAATATATCGCCTTTTTAATTTTTCTACCAGTCTATTTGGTAATTGAATAATTCTATTTGAACGTGAAGTTTTAGGTGATGTTATTTGTGATGTAATCGCACTTAATGATTTAGATATTCTTAGTTTATTATTAATAAGATCGACATCTTTCCATTGTAAAGCACAGAATTCACCAATACGTAAACCAGTAAGAAACATAAATTCATAAATATCCCTTTTATATTCATCTTCAACGCTATTAATAAATTTGTGATATTCATCTATTTCCCAAAAATTTTCTTCACTAGATTGTCTTTTTATAATCTTATTTGGATCTTTAGGTGGTTTAACTTTATGACAGGGATTCTTTTGTAACCAGTCATGATCAACAGCATATGTGAATAAACCTGACAGGTGCAGTAAAATATTACGTGTAGATGATTCGCCATAAATTCTCCCATCATATCCACTTTGTGAAATAGCATTAATCCAACGTGTAATTTCTAATGTTGTAATATCATCAATATAACGATTACCAAAACTAGGTGATATGATATTTTTCTCAAACCTCTTATAAGCTTTGATAGTTGATTGTTTGATATGATTGGGAGCATCTTTATGATACTCCTCAATCAAATCATTTAATTTTATACGAGTTGGTAAAATATTATTATATTGTTTCAAAAATTCTGCTTCCGCTAATTTTGCTGCTTTTTTACTTTTAAATCCCCTACGTTTATAATTCTTTCTTTTTCCATTTTCATCTTTCGGTAGTTTTCCATAAAATGACCATGTTCCATTACTTTCCTTTTTTTGAGCCATCACATTGCTCCTACAACAGCATTGTGATAATTCTTTTTATTGATGTCATCTTGTTTACGTTTTTCAACAGACTGTTTACTTATAATAGCTTTACTTTTATTACTGACATCTAAACCAATATAGTCATCTTGGAAAGCACGAATAATTTTTTGAGGAAACATATAGTTTTTACCTGTCTTAATACCATCTATTATCCCTACTTCTCGTAACATTGATACAGTATTCACATGAACATGTAGAAATTCTGCTACTTCTTCTCTTGTTAACATTTTTAAATCTTCCATATTATATATCACTCCTAACGCATTATATTTTTCATTGTATGACTATCATTATCTTGTTTTATGTTTTCATTTGTAGGTTGATTTTGACTTTCTAAGAACATAATTCTGTTTGCTATGCTTTCAACTTTCTTAGATACTTTTTGTAAAACGGTTATTCCAATATCCTTAAAAGATTTTATATCCATTTCATAATCGTTATGAACAAGCATATTTTTAAATTTTTGAAATACCTTATTTAAACCTAACCATGAAATAAATGTTTGAAATATTGATAGCTCATTTTTTAATTTTGTCACTTTATTATCTAAATAATGATTATTATCTCTTAATATTTGATTATCATTTTCATAATCATGAATTTGATTTTCTAACGAATCTATAGATTGATAAAGATTGTTGATAACTTCTTCCTTTTGTTTAAGTTGCTTTGCTAGAGGCATGGATCTATACATATCTAATTCTTCTTTTTGAGTCGTTACAAGCTGTGTTAAACCTAATACCTCTTTTTGATATTGATTATGACTATACTTCAATTCATCAATAATCTGATTACATTTCTTAAGTGTTCTTGTCTTTTCCAACAGTCCGGATGGATTGTAATCAATTTGATTAGCTTCATCAATAATGTTTTGAGTTGCTTCATTATGTTTATAAATGTTTTCTAAGCTCTTTTTAAAACTTAAATCTTCTTGTTGTTTCAACTCTTTTATTGTGCGATTTCCGTTGATTGTAGCGTTGTTTTGAATGGAAGGCATATAACCTAAGGCTTGTTCAAGAAACGCCCCTAAATCTGGGTGAAATCGTTTGAGTTCTTTCTTTGTGAGAATATCCTTGCATTTCAATCTTTCAATTCCATCTATTTCAACAACTGGTATAAATGAAAAGTGTATATGTGGTGTTGCTTCATCATTGTGCACCCAAGCACTGACAACGTTCTTTTGATTATATTTTTGGGTAAGAAATTGAAATGTCGATTCAAAGAATTTCTCTTGATCTTCTTGAGGTACATCTTTAGGAAGGGTCACAATCCAATCCACCATATAAATAATATCATCTCTCTTGAGATGTTTGACTTCACTTATTCTTTTCTTTAAAAACTGTTCAGGTTTCATCGGTTGAATATCACATGCCAGATTGTAATTAAGATGAGTTCTACTTTTATCTATATCCTGATTAGACAGTTCACAGCCCTCTCGTCTTTCACAATGGATAACCAATCCAATGACACCTTGCTTTTTTATTTTTTGGGCATGAGCCATATGATTTCATCCTTTCCAAAAGCCCCCGGCAGGGCAAGTTTCCAAAAAGCTTTAGCATTTTGGTATAACTTGCTAGACCAATGTTTTGGTCTTTCTTTTTAAAGATTGCCGATAGGCTTCATATTTTATTTTCAATGTTCTTGTTTTGTGACAGCATGACAGTTGTTTTCGTACCGATTTCATCTGTCATACTGTCATTTTTCATTTTCATCTTTATGATAAATTATCTTAATTGTTCTTTTTTGACCATTTCTATCATTAGTAAATGTAATATGATTTTCATCTAAATATCGCTTATTTTGTTTAAGATATTTTGTAAGATAATTTGGATTGAGTTCCATTTTTGACTTTTGAACAATTTCTTGACAAGTTCCAATAAGTTCATGTTTTTCTAGACCAACTACTGCGTTAATCAGCTGAAGAATATTTTTAGGTATTTCTTCCGTTACAGTCTGTTCATCAGTATCTAATACCCAGTTAATATTCTTTTCATCCTTTTTAATTTTAATGATAGATTTATTGTTTCTTAGTATCAGTTTCAATTCCCCATGTGTATCAAATTCATTTCTTACAGAAAGCAATAATGTACCTGTAGTTGCTCCAGAAAGTGCCTTTGAACCTATGAGATTATCTTGATCTATTCTTTCTTTATTTTTCTTTGTATGATGAATAAGAATACATATAAGACTTTTCTTCACAACAATATCTCTTAATTCTTTTAAGATTGGATAAACTTCATAATAACTATCATTAGAAGAAATAACCTCATCTAGTCCAACATAAGAATCAATAATAATGAGTTTGTATTTTTCAATATCTGATATTTGACTCAATCTTTCATTAATATCATATATTGATTTTGAATCATTAAATTCATACAATACCTCATTCGTCCCTGAAAGATTTAATGAAATAATTCTACTCTTTGTTTCAAAATCATAATTATCATTATCAAAATAAATAACTTTACCTTTAGGCATAGGTCTACCAAGAAAATCATTCCCTTGTGCTACACAATTTGCCATTGTTGTTGCAATCATGGATTTCCCTACTTTGCTTGATCCAGCTAAAACATATAAACCCGATCTAAGCAACCCACCGAACAAATTAACTCCTTCAGATTTAAATACTTTTTCCAATAATTCTTTTTGAGTTATCGGCATATAAAAACTCCTTTCTTAAAATTTGGTTTGAAAGGAGACACGTTGTCTGATATAATTCTCTTTGAAAGAGCATTATAAAAACATGTCTCTTTTCAGGTATGACTATCTAGAAAGTTTGGCGATGGACTAGATAGTCTTTTTTCTTCATTTATATATCATTTACTTCACCTCCCGAATAAGGTATAATAATATATTATTAAATAACATACTATAAGTATACCTTAAATATAATATATCATAAAGTATACTTATGTGCAATATCATTATGGATATTTTTATACTATTTTATGTTAGGAGAAATTATTATGTACTTTAAAGACTATATGAAAATGATGAGAGATAGAGATAAAATTACACAAGCAGAATTAGCTGATGCTTTAAATGTGTCTTTGAATACCATAAAAAAAATTGAAAGTGGAGCAACAAAAGTACCAAATACCAAATTATTAAATTCAATTGCAAAATATGAAAAATCACATCCATGTAAAGTTCTAAGCAGAATCTTATTTGGAGATATTGCTGAAGATAATGATGAAAGATCAAAAAAAGCAATGGAATTAACTTTTGCTTATTTTTCTTATATGTATTTAGAAGGATGGAATATTGATCATGTTTTTAATGTTGAATACGTAGATGATATAGGTGATAGACAATTTATTGGAGAAATAAGTAAGAAAAAAGATTCTAAATATGTATTATTGATTGATTATATTGATAGATATCAATTAGATACAAGATACATTGATTGGAAAGAATATCAAATAGGCTTCTTTGCACAAATATTTACAACTATGATTTCTATTGATAAAAAATATAAAGGAATGAACATTCTATTTAATGCAAATGACAAAAACGAAGCAAATATATTTAATGCACTTAAATTGTTTGAAACCGACCATGTAAAGTCACAAATTACATATATATTATTTGATTCTAATGAATATAAAATTAAAGATACTCATTTAGTTACTAAGTAGGGGTTGTGATAAATATGAATGAAAATGAATGGACTAAATCAATTTGCAAATTGTTGCAGAATAAATTAGGAGATAATATCTATATTGATGTATTTAGAAAAATACCGTATGCTTTAGAATATCTTGAATTTGATGAAAATATAAAAGGAGTTAAAACTAACATTCAAGAATTTGAAACAGATTTATTGATTTATGAAAAATTTGAAAATAGCATTAAACCAAGAGTTATAATTGAGTCAAAAATTCAATCAGTAACAACTCATGATGCTATTACATATAGCTACAAAGCTTCATGTCACAAAAATGTTATACCATATTTGAGATATGGTATCATGTTGGGAAATAGAGGTGAATATCCTTTACCAGGAAGACTTTTTAGGCATGGTACAAATTTTGATTTTCTGATTAACTTTAAAGAATATGAACTATCCAACACAGAAAAAGAAAGTTTTATAGCAATGTTAAAAAGAGAGATTGATTATTCTAGAAAATTTGAAGAAATATTGAAAAATAGTCGAAAGAAAGATAGAAAGCATTACTTTATGTTACAAAAAGATTTTCATTTAGAATAACTATAAAAATATACTTACTAGAATTTTAAAAGTCTATAAACTCAGATAGCATAATAAATGATAGAGGTAAAATAATATGATGCATCGAGAAATTAAAAAAATAATTAATCAATTAAAAAGAAATGACATTGACATTTTAAATGTTCCTGAGAAATATTTTGATTCTAAAGAAATTGTATTATTCGAACGTGAATCTGGATTGCGTATACCTAGACAAAGGGGATTTGATGTCATTGCTGACGCTTTTTTTGTGGAAGAAGATTTATTGTATATAGATAATATGGGTAATGATAAAAAGAAAAGTATCATCACATTATTCGAAGATTTTGATTCTTATTATAATTTTTTAAATGGAGATATTTATAATAATGCATGCTATACTTACTGCCAACGATTAAATTCCGTCTCTCATAAAATCGATTTAGAAAAATTAATGATGAAAAAATCATTTGTTGAAGAAACGATTGATGACTATTCTCTTATATTGTCTAAAGATGAAAAAGATAGTTATAACAATGGTCAGAAAATACATAAACTATGCCAAAAATGGACTAATAAATTTAATAAATGCCAGAGTTATGAAGAATTTATAAAAGTTGTCAATAGTTATAAGAAATCCGTATTAAACAATATTATTGATGTTACTTTTTTCTTTTTTCAATATATTTTTGCAGATTCTGAAGACAAAAACCGTTTTTCTATAATTATGCAATATATGTCTACTGGTGCTTATCCTCAATATAAGTTAATTAATGCTTTATGTTTAATATATAATCCAGATGATGTAATGAAATCTTTCGATTACTCTTCAGGTGCTCGAGGAACTATTTATAAGCATAAAAAGAAATTAAGAGATTATATCACTTATTTAAAAGTTGGAGAAATTAAATTTTATTCACATGCTTTCTTCGATAAAAATACACATTATTATTGTGAAGAAACCAAAGGGTATCAAAAAGACAATAATCAGCTTCCTATCGTAACAATATGTAGATATTTTGAAACTTTTGACGAATTTATTAATTATCGAAATGGAGATTTAACACATTGTGATTTATCTGGTGCACTTGAATGCGATATAGATTTTTCTAAGTACAATATTGACAATACGACAAAGCTACCAATTAATGCCAATGCTAAAACTACCTACTTCATAGAAAAAAAGTATGATAATGATAAATTTTACGTAACACAAAAATGGTATAATGAATTTGGCTGTATGATAAAAGAATATAAACATTCATTTAATTACTTCTTTGATTTTGTTGCTTTTTTAAAAGGAGATTTATCTGAAGCCAATTTATTGTTTTGTGATGGTTTGATATTTTTAGAACAGTGGGATGAAATTAACTTTGCTAATGCTAAATTAAAAAGTGCTTTATGTAAGAAATTTAATTTAAAATTTGATACACATAAAATCAATACTAATTTAATAGAATCATTTTCTTGTGTAGAACATAATGAAGAAATGACATTACCAACACTGCAATCATTTAGAGATTTAGAAGAAGATAATAAAAGAAACGATTTATCGCCTATTGACACATCTTTAAATTATGGCTATCAAAGAGTTCAGTACATTTCAGACCTTCATCTTATGCATAAATTACAAAATGCTTGTTGCCAATCAAAAGAAGATATATTATATGTAATAAAAAAAATAGCTAATACAATTGCACTCGAAGCAGGAAATATATTATTGATTAATGGCGATGTATCATCAGATTTTACAATATTTAAGTTATTTGTAAAATCTCTTTCATATGCGCTTGACAAAAATACCACCGTTGTGTTTACATTGGGGAATCACGAATTATGGGATTTTCCAAAGCTAGAAATAGATCAAATTGTTACAAAATATAGAAATTTATTAAATGAGTATGGTATGTATTTACTTCATAATGATCTTCTTTATAAAGAATCTAATACTCCATTCTCTAACCCAAACACTGCAACACACCTAATTAAATATCATGATTTATGCCAAATGGATAAAAAGCAGATATCTGTTCTCTTAAGAAGCGCAAGGTATGTTATACTTGGTGGATTGGGTTTTTCTGGATATAACACAAAATTTAATGCAAATAATGGTATTTATCGAAAGACTATAAATAGGGAATGTGAAATTAAGGAGTCTAAAATTTTTGAAGATTTATATAATTATTTACATCCTATTTTGTCTAAAAAGAACACTATTATTTTGACGCATACTCCAAAAATAGATTGGTGCCAAAAAGATAATCCTGACCAAAATTATATTTATGTAAGTGGACATACTCATAAAAATTTTTTTCATGACGATGGTGAATATAGGATTTATTCGGACAATCAAATTGGATATTATAACAAGAATCTACATTTAAAATCTTTTTTGATTAATACTGATTATGATTGTTTTTCTGATTATGATGATGGAATATTTGAAATTACAAAAGAGCAATACAATGATTTCTATTGTGGGAAAAATATATTAATGACCTTTCAAAGAGAAATTAATATTCTTTATATGCTAAAAAAGAACGGATATTATTGCTTTATCCACAAATCAAAAAAAGGTACCCTTACCATTCTTAATGGAGGTGCTATGAAAAAATTAAATATTCAAAATATTCAGTATTACTATGACAATATGGATGCTATGATTTCTATGATAAAAAAGCCTCTTGACAAATTTAGCACATTTCAGAGACACATTTCTGATACGATTAAAAAAATTGGCGGATATGGCAAAATACATGGATGCATAATTGATATTGACTTCTATAATCATATATATGTGAATCCAATTGACTTATCAATAACAGGATATTATGCTACTGATATAATTAATAAGATTGCATATCCATCTATACCTAGCCTATTGGAAAATAACTGTCCAACAATGTTTAATGAATATATCAAGCTTCTTGAAGATCATGATAAAAATTCATTAATATTAAAGCAAAAATCAAACATTACAACATTACCACAGATATATCTTGATACTAATATTTACAAAGCATCTAGAGAAATAAAAAAAATGCAAAGGCTAAATTCAAATATTCTAAGTTCTTGGTATGAAAATATAGATTCAAAATTTGTTAAAATTAATATGAAGTAGTAAAACAAATAGATGAAATCAAACTTAAAAAATGTTATATAAAATAACCTATATTTTTAGTGGCATACATTGTGGCATACAAAACGATTTACATATGTATAAAAGTATAAATTTATCCACTTTTTTAAGTAAGTAATGACATGAAAAAACACATAAAAATACATATAGAAATAATATATGGATTGAAATGGATTTAGATTATGTAGAAGCTTTGGAATACGGTTTACCACCAACAGGTGGAATGGGTATGGGTATTGATAGACTTGTGATGTTATTAACTGGGCAAGAATCTATCCAAGAAGTTATCCTCTTCCCACAGATGAAACCACGCAATAAATAGCGATAAAATCAATATAATTTCGATTTTACAATCTAAAATAAAATAAAAATATAGCACATATTTATGAAGTTATGAAATATTTTTAATTATTCATAATAGACTAAATATGTGCTTTTTTATGAGCAATGATTTTTGATAAATTGTTAAAACGGACATAAAGTGGACATATAAAGAACAGTTTTTTGTATATTTTTGAAGATTTTTATATCACATCTATAAAGTGGACATACTTTTTTTATAATGGACATTTTTTAGATTAAAAAAAGAAGCACCCGCTTCTTTTTCTTTACAAATTATTAATATAATCATCTAATATTTTTCTATGTTTCTTATATATATGAAAATATGTATCTCTAAGAGTTTTAACTGTATGTCCTAACCTATCTGCAATGAGTTGTTCAGATAGCATAGGATTGGATAATAAATACGAAGCGTGAGAATGACGTAAGCCATGAAAAGTAATAGGTTTAACCCCAGACTTCTTTACATCTTCATTAAACCATCTTCTTATTGTTCCATTAGAAATATACTTTTGATCACCAAAAATATACCAGTCATCATTAAAATTTCTTAATAGACTAATATAATTATATCTAGTTCTAAGTTTTTCAACAATTTTATGAGGCAATTTTATAGTTCGATATGAATTGCCAGTTTTAGGTGATGTAATTTTAGATGTTAAAGCACTTAAAGATTGTTCAATGGTTATTGTTCCTAAATTTAAATCAATATGTTTCCATTGTAAAGCACATAGTTCCCCAATTCTTACCCCTGTATAGAAACAAAATTCATAGATATCATATCTTTGTTCATCCTCAACATGTTCCATAAACTCATTATATTCATCAATTTCCCAGTAATTATCTTTACTAGTCTTTTCTTTAGGTTTAGCATTGGGGTTTTTAGGCTGTTTTACTGAGGAACATGGATTTTTAATAAGCCAGTCATGTTTAACAGCATATGTGAGCAATCCTGATAGATGTAGAAGTATTCCTTTTATTGTTTCATCAGAATATTTTTTTCCATTGACTCCATCACTATAGATATTATTAATCCATCTTTGAATTTCAAAAGAAGTAATTTCATTGATGTATCTATCTCCAAAAGTAGGAATAATAATGTTATTCTCTATTCTTTTATATCCTTTTAATGTTGATTCTTTTAAAGATAGGGGAGCATCTATATGATACTCCCTGATAACATCGTTGAGCTTCATTTGACCAACCGGTATTTGTTGATGCTCTTCTAAAAACTTTATTTCAGCAAATCTAGCTTCTTTGCGTGTTTTAAAGCCTCTTTTTTTATAATATTTTGTTCTAGCATTTGATTGCTTTGGGAATTGTCCATAAAATGTCCAACTTCCATTTTGTTCTTTTCTTTGAGCCATCTAATTCACATCTTCATTCTGTCTTGAGTCTACGACACGTTTGCTATCTTTTGCTTTTTCTCTATTGCTGCAGTCCAATCCTAAATAATTGCGTTCAAATTCAATAATGGTTGACTTTGGAAAGATATAATTCTTTCCAACCTTAATTGCTTGCAATAGCCCCTCTTCACGTAATATGCTAACCATGTTTACGTGAACATGTAAGATTTCAGCAACTTCTTCTCTAGTAAACATTCTAATTTCAGTCATAATTCTCTCCTCCTTAAATTTTAATTAATTTTATTTTCCCATTTTCAATGACAAAGTCCAATCCAATGTCTAACATAATGAACTTTTCTTTAAGCTTTTCAACAGATAATGGACGATCGTTTCGTTCTCCATTTTCTTTTTTGAACCATGTCCAAAAATGTTTAGACATCAAGGAATGAAAATATATTTTATCTTTTTTTGTTTCATAAGGAAATTCCTTATTGAGTAAATCTTGAATTGAAAGAAGAAATCTTTCGGCGTTCAATCGACTTGATGACAATATTTCTCCCTCTATACTTCCACTAACTTTTTCTAAAATCCATCTAACCTTTACATCAAATGGATTATCTGCTTTTCTTAGTTGATTTAAGTTTTTGATTTCTGTGCACACTTTGGAATATCCTAAATAGTTGTATGAATATTTAAAAAAGTGTGGAATGTAAGGATTAAAATAGCTCATGTTTCGATAGGCCTCTCCTTCTTTTGTATTTAAATAATGTACAGAATCTAATTCTTGATATTCTTCAATATCTTTTTTAACAGAAATAAATTTTTTCTTTTTAGAAATTGAATTCCCTAACGATACTGCCAATGATTGATTTGATTCGTTTATCAAAAACAAATCAAAATAGTCATTCTGTCCATTTATAAATCTTTTACGACCAATCATTTGAACTATTTCAATAGGATCATCATCAAAGCAAACTATATTTTTTAAATCAAATGAACGAATATTCACGCCATTATCAAGAAGGCTTGTTGTAATTAATACTTTTTGATAAAAAGTTTCATCCTCAATCAATAATTTAAATGTTTTTCTTTGAATGTCTGTTCCTTCATCAGCAGATTCTTTATCTAAGAACACTACTCCCTCTCCCAATGATTTAGAAAGCTGACGATAAATGTCTTTACCTTGTGGAATTGATTTCACGAAAATAAGCCATTTATCCTTCGATTCAATGACTTCCTTTAGAAGATCTCGCTCAAATGATTCAAAACTAATAATATTACGAATTTTTGTGGATTGATTCTGCATTTCATAAATATAAACTTTTTGAGCAACTATAAGATCATTATTGTATCTTCTTTTTAAACGTTCAATAATTCGTACTTGAATATCTTGATTAGTTGCACTCATAAAAATTTTAATTGATCTTTTCGTTCCCATAACTTTCATTAAACTCAAATTAGTTTGGGAGTTGAAATCTGAGTCAGCTAAAAAGTAATGAGACTCATCACATACTATAAAATCATATAGATCCAATATATCTGATGTCAAATCTTTATTTTTTTCTAGTGTTTGATATGAAATAACATTTACATTACCTATTAATCCATAACATCCACAATTTTTTAAATGGTTTTCAATTTGCTTACGATTAGCTTTTCGATTTGTAAGAACCAAAACACCATATCTTCCAAGTTTAGCTAATTTTTCAATAAATGTTGTTTTACCCGTGCCTGTTCCACTATTAATAAATACGTATGAGTCATAGTACCAAGTTCTAAATTCACTCATGAAATAATCACTAATGTAAACAAATTTGTTTGGAATAGTCTTTTTCTTGAAGTTTAGCATTACGTCAAAACTGTTATTACCGACATATTCTGGCAATACATACCCACTTGCATTTTCGTGTTCCATCTTTGATTCATCCTTTCTTAATACTACATCCTTTCTCAATCTTTTCACTGGTTGATATAAATTTTTATTTTTTGTCATTTTATTCTACCTCCTTTTGACAAGTCCATGATATAATTTTTTTGAAATTTTTTAATCGTACTTTCTTACAAATTTTTTTGTATAAAAAGGAACTTTTTAGGAGGTATACAATATTATGCAATACTATAAAGATTATTTAAGCCTACACGTAGACAATACTCTTTTATCACTAATAAATAAGGCTTATACCGAAGCTTTAAAAGATACACAATTGCATGCTTTAAAACCATATTATGGGAATAGACCTTTTGAAACTACTAATTCTAATCTTTTACTAACTGACTATCTTTATTTAAAAACTAAAAGTTATGCTTTAGAACATTTATTAACTTGCCTATTATTATATAAATCTCAAATAATTAGTGATTACGATACTGCATCACTCAATAAAACAATTACTCCTTTAATATTTACTTTAAATAAAATGCATTATGATACTTCAAAATCAGCTGATTTAAATCTTAAAGGAGCTAATCTTATCAAAAAAAGAAACTATCTTAAAAATCAAATTTTAGATGTCAAAAATTCTTTTAAAGAATTTATAGATTTCAATGCAATGGATAGAAGTTCACCATATCTTTATTACAAAAATATTTTTTTATATAAATTTAATTATGATTTTTTCTATAAAGATATTGTTTTCTATTTTGTATTTTCTACTAATGATGAACAATCTTTATTACCTAATACTTTCATAAAATATATCACATTATTAATTCATTTAATGTATACAAACACTAAAGGAGATATTGAAAATAGTAATAATTTAATAAAATTATCAAATACCATTTTGTCATATTTAAAAAAAGAAAATCGGTTTTCTGAATATAAAAAAATCGAGGAATTACTAAGAAAAATGGATGATGATCTTACTAAAATTATTGCAATGTATGAAACTATGGATAGTAGCAATTCATCCGAGAAGTATTGTTTTCATCATTTAATCAATAGATACTATCACAACCATTTTTTCAACTCTTTAAATCATCCATTTTTAGATATAATTTTTAAAAGAATTGATATACATGAATTATATAATACTATTATTGAAGATAATTCCTCTTATTTTACTCCATCTATAAAATGGGATAACATATCTGAAGATAAAAAAATGATAGATAATTATTCAATTAAAGATAGTGCATATCATCTTAGATTATTAGAATTATTAACAAAGTTTGATATTGATTTTTATCAAATTACATTCGATGATTTATATGAATTAAAAACTAACTATGGAGAATTCAAATCAAATCGTTATAATTTTTTAAAAGAAGAAAAATTAATATTCGATACTACTACTAACTTCATCTATATTTTTTTAGAAAACTATGAAAATGAAATATTTGACACAATAGCAACATGTGTATCAGATATAGAAATTAGAACAATTAATGAAATTAAAGAATCAGAAACTATATCTTTTTTAGATAATATAATTAGACAAATTAATAACGAACTTGATTATATTTATACTAAAATTCCTGATGATTTAGATTTTAAAAAAATTGATTATGAAAATAATTACAATGATTTATACAAGATTATAAGAAAATATCCTTTTTTACTTACTTATATAATCAAGCAAGGCTTTATAATTGGATAAAAATTGACAAAACTCAATATATAGCAAAATGACAACATTATAAACAACCAAAATAAGAGAGGAAACTTAATTCCTCTCTATTTATTTAATACGTTTAAATTGTATTCCCTTATAAATTCTATTGGGATTACCTCTAATAATTTGATTATGAAGATTCCAGTTGTAATACTTTATTTTTCCATTGATAGATGAGTTATGCTCATCTATTTTTTCTAATAATCTTAAATATGCTATTTTCTTATTTTGAGGTTGATTTCTTTGATCCATGCATACCACAGATAATCCTGTTGGAATATGAATGGCACGTATTGCTGTAGAAACTTTATTAACATTTTGTCCACCTTTACCACTTGACCTAAAGACTTCATATTTAATATCTTGATTATTATCAATAGTTATTTCATCTTTTAGGATTGAAACACAAATAAACCAATTCTTTCTCTTATGATGTGGTCTAATCAGACTTTGACATATCCACTGCACAGTCCCCTCTAAAAAAGATAAATCATCATCAGAATATAGAACTGCACTTTTTAAACATTTGTCATTTCTATAATTAGTAGAAACAATTTGCATTGTTTTAAATTCTTTTAACAATTCTTTTAAATATAAACAACAAGCCATTTCACATTCCTGTGGACTACCAAGACCTGAACTTATTTGAATTAACATTTATAAGTCACCACCGGTCTTAATCTTGCGATAATTTCTATGGTTTCATATTCTAACAATACTTTTATTACTTCATCTATATCCTTATATGCTTCACTTGCTTCTTCATAAAGCAAAGCATTATCATTAGTAATAACTTTACCACCAAGTTGTGTTGTTTTAAGTTCTTCGCGTTTATATTTATTGACTAATCTCCCTTTGCACAAATGTCTTGCCCATTTACGCCCTGCACCATGTGAAATAGAATATAAAGTTTCTTGTTGTGGAATACATCTCACAAGATATGAATAGGTTCCTCTTGACCCTGCAATTACTGCATATTCATTAAATGATGAAATAGAGCCTTTATGATGATAATAACCATCAGGTCTTTTTTCTATATAATTATGCACACAATCAATTACTAATTCATTTCTATATTTTAATCCTGTCAAATCCATAAATATATTAGCAATCTGGCATCTATTTTCTTTTGCATAATGAACAGCTTTTTCTTCTTCTAGAATATACTCATTAAATTCTAAACTTCCCTCTTTTAATCCGTTAAGTGACGCATATTTTCTATATATTTCTTCGCCCAATCTTCTTGAACCTGAATGAATTAATAAATATGCATTTTTCTTATTGATAGGTAATGTATCATCATAGAGTTTATCAATGATTTGCAATTCAGCAAAATGATTACCTCCACCAATAGAGTATTCTCCATAAATTTTAGTATCAGTTAATTTCTTGACAATCTTATCAACATTTAATTTCTTTGATTTAATATTAGTAGCATACAATGACATTCCACAACCAACATCATTTCCGACAAATAATGGATAAATAGTGTGACTTGTCTTAATTGTTGCCCCAACTGGAATTTTACTTGGATGCAAGTCTGGAAGTCCAACAATATCAAGAACATCTTCAAACTGTGATATTCTTTCTAATTGATGGATTGCTTCATCTTCCATCCACAACTTATTATTTTTAATTATTTTAATTCCCATATGTCCTCCTGTGTTCAAGCAATCACAAGAGCATATAAAAAGCATAGCAGATAATCCACTATGCTCGTTTTTCCGTACACTTGTGATTAGCTACTTTTCTTTTATCTATTATATTGTGTTTGTTTATATGTCTTAGCATAGCCATCACACCCTTTCTTATTGCTTAAAGCATATCATATTTTATTCTTATCTACAAGATAAATCTTTTCTTTCACATATTTATTCATGATATCAATATCATAAAACTCAATATAGAATGTCAGTGAAGGTCGTTTATATGTATATTTTGACTTTCTTTTCCCACCCCATACAAAGCTTGTAAATGGTTTGGAAAACCAATCATGTTTTTCATCATAGCAGTCTGAAAAATCATCCTTTGTAAAGATTTCATTGAAGAAGTAGTCCACCAGATCAATAGATTCTTCTTGATACCAGACCTGAGGAAATGAATAATAGATAATGCTTCCGTTGATATGACCATCTGCATTGACTAGAATCTTGTAATCAGGAATATCTTCTATTTTTTTGATGTTGTCATGAAAATATCTTTTCATTCTTTCAAGATTGATTCTGCATTTATAAGTCGTCCATCTAGTATATTTGAGATTCTTGACAATCTTCTTTAAATCCTTATCATCAATCCATACTTTTGTTGTTCTGAAAATAATATCATATTCACAATTATCATCAAACGCAAATGTATTTGGTCTTTTATTCTTCCTTATAGGCAAATAGATTATTGCATATGGATTGAATGCTAATATACAGAAACTAGCAATCAAGTATTTTAGACATTGAACATTTCCATCAATCCATGCACCACCATACCACCAGTCTGCCCAGTCAATGATCCAAAGACGATCATGTTCAAAGGGAATGTATATATAGTAATATTTCTTTTTGTAAGGAACCTTATATCTTCTAAACTTGTATGCTTCCATATGCTACTCTCCAAATAGGATTCCATGTTCGGCAAAACTGAAATATCCTCTTTCACAGGTAATAATATGGTCTATAATTGGAATCTGTAAAATCTTGGATGCTTCAATAAGCTCTTTGGTTGTGTCAATGTCTGTCTGAGATGGTTCAATCGTATTGCTTGGATGCGTATGAAAGAGCATTATCTTTGAAGCATTGGAAAGTATAGATCCCTTAAATACTTCTCTAGGATGAGCTAATGTCATATTGACTGTACCTACCGAACATATCTCAAATGAATTAATCTCATTAACATTATTCATCATGAGAACACCAAAACATTCACGATCTGTATTATCAACAATATGACTAATCACTTCATACGCTTTTTCAGGACTTGAAATCTCTTTACTTTCATATTCCACTGTCTTTTCTCTACATATCTTCAATGATATAAAATCAACTTTTTTCTTCATTTTCTTTCATCTCCTTCACTCTTCTATAAAAGGTGGTCTTGCTGTAATTCAGCAATTTCATTGCCTGTACAGCAGTCATTTCTTTATTCTTCCATTTTTCATATATTTCATCAAATCTATCATTTTGAATTTTCTTTCTACCTTGATATTTACCATTAGCCTTAGCAATGGCAATTCCTTCTTTTTGTCTTTGAAGAATGTAATCATGCTCTAGCTGAGCAACAGCGCCAAAGACAGTAAGCATAAACTTACCTGATGGTGTAGACGTGTCAATCCTTTCTTTCATGCTGACAAATTGCACTCCTTTAGCAACCAATTGATCGACCAACTCCAACAAATCACGTGTATTACGTGCAAAACGACTGATTGATTCCACAACAACAATATCACCACTTCTAACAAAACCCATCATTTCCTTAAGCATAGGTCTTTCCATATTTTTGCCACTAATCTTATCAATGAATACCTTTTCAACATCTAGCTTCTTCATAATGACTTCCTGTCTTGCGATATTCTGTTCAACGGTTGATACTCTGATATATCCAATTTTCAAATTTATCACCACATTTCATAATCTTTAATAAACAAAAAGCGTTCCACTAAGTCACAATTTTAAGTGGAACGTTCCAAAATACATTATTCAACTTTAATGGTACAAAGAAAAAGTATACCACTAGGGTATACTCTAAAAGCACTATGCTCTACGTCTTTTTATAAAAAGATATCCAATAGCAATAGATGAAATTGCAATACCAATAATAGGCAATAATAATTGATTGCTATCTGCAGTTTGAACTGGTGTAGTTTCAATTTTTTGATTATCTTCAACTTTTGAATCTTCTATATTTGAATTATCTGCTTCATGTGATACTTCTATTGTAGGCAACTCCTTTTCAGCCAAGAAATATGTTGAACAATGAGTAATAACAAATTCAACATATCCATTTTTTACTTCGATACCTTGACTTGCTTTTTCAACTTCTTTTGTATCTTCATTATAATAATACAAGAATACATAATCACCATCTTTAAACTTATCACTTACATCTACTCTCATTGTAGCCATTGATGGTAAATTGCCATGATGTGAAAATTGTAAGTAAAATTTACCTATATCTGAATTAATATTCTCTATTTCCTTTTCATAAATACTTTTAAATTCTATATTCAGGTTAATATCTTTATCATAGTCTTCCTTAATCTCACTACCATCAAAACTCCATGAGTATTTTATTTTATCATTATCCACAATATTAAATGTAACTGTTTTTCCTGATGCCTTAATTTGATTAATAAGATTTTTACTTAAAGTATCTGCATCATTAATATTAACAATAATTTCATCGACATTTTCATCATTTAACAATTGAGAAATTTGACTTTCATCAATGTGATCTGATGAAATTGTTTCTACGTTATTTCTAATAGGTGTAGCTAAATTTGAATTTGTTGAAACAAATACAGTATTGGCATTTTTTTCTAAAGAAATCTGAATTGATAAATAGTTATCAGCATTAATACTAACTTTACCTGTTTCCTTTATAACACCAGTATTGTCATTGTATGAATATACATATAAATCTTTAAGATCATTTCCAACCATAGGATTATCTAAATTTTCATAACCTATAGAAGCAATTACAGAATATTCTGTATCTCCTAAAAAATGTTGTTGCTTTCCAATATTTTCATTAGCATTAAAAGAATAAAATACTAAATTATCTTCTTGTGTCACTTCTTTGATTTTTTTCTCATATGGTGAATTTTCTGTAAATGTCAAATCCACATCATTTTTTATAGTATTTGTATTCTCTGGTGCTAATTCCCAATAGGTACTATATTTATCATTATTAGTATTATAATTAACAGTAATACACTTATCATACTGATTTAAAGTTTCAATCAATTGATAAGGAATCTTACTTAGATAGTAAAATCTTATGGTATTAATATTGTCATTTTTTAATAATTCAGTAAAATATTCAACATTCAAATTATCATCATTAACATTATTTACTGTAACTACCCCATCACTAATCTGTAGAAATGAATCATATAGCAACCATGTCAGATTAGAAGATATCTGTTTTGGTAATTTATTTTTCAATTCAGTATCGCTTAACATATTGCCATAAAAACATACCCATCCAAAATCAGTACCATCATAATTGCCATTTGAATGTGGACATCCCATATCTGACAAATTAATTAATGATGTCAAATCTGGTATAGTTTTCAAATTATTATTATCCACCATTAAACCTTTTAAATTTTTAAATTTTTGCACTCCTTCAATACTTTCTAGAGCACAATCACTAGCAATTAAACCACCATTAATCGCACTTAACTCTTCTATACCGTCTAATGATTTAAGATTTTTATTGCCACTAATATCTAAATTGTAAATATTTCCATTATCAAAATAATGTATTCCTTTCAAAGAACGTATATCTCTATCGTTCATATGTAAAGATAAGCTAGTTTGATTGTTATTTTTTTGATCAATCTCGTTTTGCGTTAAAACGCTATCTTTATTTAAGTCATACGTTTCAACACCCCATTGATATAAATTTTTATCAGGTATCCCTGTTTCATCATTTCTAATGATATCACTATCTTCTGCATTGACATTAATAAATGAAGTACTAAATGGTATCATCAATGCTAGTGCCATAAATATTACGGCTATCTTTTTCATATGCTTCCCTCCTATAATTTTTTATACTAAACGATAATTATATCCATCTTATCTTTCTATATCTCCTTCTTTCTTCTAGCAAAATTATTTTATCATATATTGTCTTATTAATTCAACTTGTTCTATTAGTTTGTGTTTAATTTTTGGAATAATTTGTATGATAAACAATATACGAGGTGATTATTTATGCTCAATTCGACTATTGACTATGCCATGATTGGTAAAAGAATCAAAAATAAAAGAACAGAATCAAAAATTACCCAAGAAAAGATGGCTAATGATCTTAATCTTTCTACATTCTATATATCAAAAATTGAAAACGGTAAATCATGTCCTACACTAGACACTTTATCTGTCATTGCTAACTATCTTGAATTAGACCTCGCATTTCTTATTACTGGAACTTCTACACTGGAAAAGAACTATTATCTCAAGCAACTTGATGAAATATGTTCAAAAGCCACAAATAAACAGCTTAATCTCATTATAAAGATTGCAAAAACAATACTTGAAGAATAATACCCTTAGCTCATTACTTTGCTAAGGGTATCAGTTTATCTAATTTCTTTTTTATCATCTTACGTATATTGATAATCTTGCAATGATAATGACTGGCTACAATACCTATGTACTGTGGGGACAAGTCATGTTCTATCGAAGCTAATATACCTAATATTGCTTCTATTTCTTCAAGCTCATAATATATCTGATCCATCTCTTGTTCATCCATATTCAAATTCTCTGATACCTAATCTTACACACTCATCATGAACAGTTGTATTTTCTCTTAGATATCTATCTCTTTCTAGGATGGGAATTTCATTACCTAATTTCAATGATTCTAGTTCAGATAATAATATATAGCCCCATTCATTATATATAAGACTAACATACCCAAATAATAACCAATCCCCATCCACAAGCCTTTTTCCACCAGTAATGAGCCATGTTCCTACACCATATGGATTGAAATACCTAGCAATAACCTTAGAATGAAAAACAAGTTCTCTTTGACCATCAATGCCATACTTCAATAATTCTTCTTCTATTTCTTTTGTCAATAGTTTCATACTGCTGACTCTAGCTCCCCATAGTTTTCAATATGCTTGATTTTCTGTTGATTCAATATATCATACAGCTCATACTCATTTCCAATCATATAGACATCCTTATTCTGCTCAATTGCATAAGCAAGTGCCATGATATCTTCATTTGTATCATAGCATTGAGCCATCACAATTTTATCTGCTAGACCACTGACAATTCTATACGAAAAAGGAAGATACTTCTTTGGTGGCTCGACATAATAAGGATACTCACTAAAAACAAGAGTATTTATATTATCAACATCACCATAGAATGAAATACCTCTATCCATAATTTTTATAGTCTTAACTGCATAATCATCCAAAGAGCTTCTATGTGGCTTAACCAGTACAAACTCATCATCTTCTATCATATCATCAACAAATTGATTCAATAGTTCCTGTGTCGAATGATTGCTTTCTGGTGTTATTAAACACAGTGTCTTTTCATCTAACAAATCAATATTTCCCTTATAGAAAAGCACAAATGGTGGACAATTGATTTTCCTTAATCCTGAAGGATATTCCTCATCAAATATACTGATATACTGACAATCTAGCTGTTCCTTCATTTTACATAATGCTTCTCCATCAAACTTTTCCTTATTTGAAAGTGCATTATATATTCTATTGAAATCACCTTCATACTTCAATGCAAAATATAATACTAAATCTCTTATATTCATTTTTCTATCTTCCTTTCATCATAAAAATTAATGGGATTAGCTTCATGCTAATCCCTAACCATTATCTCTTTCAAAAATATAGACAGCAATAGCTGTCAGTATAGCAAAAACCATTTTACCCATTGCATTATCCTCCTAATAACTGAACTTAAATCTAAGACTTTTTGTATCTTTCATATAAGAATAATACAATTCTGCAAAGTTTTGTTTGAAACTCTTGGTATCAAATCTTCGACCAAGAATCTCCTTATAAATTACCTTCTCCCCTTTCATTCCATGAAGTTCTTCTAAATTATACATCTGCATGTACTTCTTGATTTCACTTTCATGTTCCTTGATTTCTTTATCAATTTTTTCCTTTGCAATCTCTAATTGTTTAAGACTGCGAATAACGTTTTGAATATAAAGTTCACTCATTGCTTATTACCTCCTTCAATTTTATATTCATAGATATAATATATAATTGAAAGATTGAACTTTATCTTTATTACTCAACGTCCATATCGTTCTTTTATAAATCTGTTTAGATCATCTCTAGTAATACGATAACTTCTTTTAAATTTGATTGCATTCAATTCCTTGCTTCTTATATACCTTCTAATTGTCTGTTCTGAAATGTTAAGCATTACTGATACTTCCTCTACTGTCATCAATGGTTCATCCATAATATAAAACCTCCTATCATTTGATGTATATCTATATGTTTTATTGATTTTATACAATTAATATGAATCCACAGCATATTTTAATGATCATTTTCAAAATTAAAAAAGCTAATTTTTTTAGCTTAATTTAACATTTTTAATACACCAGTAATGCTTATTCCATATCCCTATACTTTCTACATACTCATTATATAAAGTTATTCATAAAGATTATCTATTTTATTATTCTTTTTATAAACAATCCTAAAATCCCATTGCAAATTAGGTGTCATTTGATACAGGTTAGAAAGAATACCATGAGTTAGATATTTTTTATCAGCAATTCGTTTTCCTGTCATAAAATTAATAGAGTTGATTATAAAATGAACATGAATAGAATCATATTCATTATGTACAAAATACATGTTTTGAAATCCCTCTTCGAGTAATTGAAAACCTACATTTGACATGATCTGAATTCCCTCATAATTAGTAATAGGCTTATGATTGTGTCGTGTTCTAAATGTAATAATAATATGATGCAAAAGATTCCCTTCATTTCTTTGATATATTTTTTTTACAGCATTAAATCCATCAATAGCAGTCTGTGGTGTTCTTGTAATAATACCTTGACCTCCCCAAATTATTCTTTGCATAGGATTGTCCAAATCATCTTTGTCAGTTCTTAATGCATATGCAACAACATTTTCCAGTGCATCACTATTAAGATATTGTCTGTTTTTATATATTAGATTAGACATTGCATTTCCTCCAATTCCATTTGAATAGCTGTTCTTACTTCCTCATCACTTATACACTGTGAATCTTGTAATAGTCTTACTAAGCATGAAGAAAACTCTTTTCTCTTCACAATAAAACTTTCACCTTGTAAATATGAATCTACTAGATTATTCATCAAGTAACTAAGTGTAACACCATTCTGTTGTGCTTTCAGTTGCATCTGTGCTTTCTTTTCCTGAGTTGTTTTAAAATCAATTCGTGCTACAATGCTTTTCTTCGCCATATTCTTTTCCTCCTTTTTATATCAGTCATATCCTATAAGGGATATGTAGCAAGTATGCGTAATGGTCGGACAATGACCATTATGATTCACACATACTTCTACTTATATGTTATGTATCATAATTAAATATTAATATTTAATATGAACAAAAAAATTATTATGAACATTAAAGATTAATTAATCTAATAATATCTAGTACTTAGTAACAATAAGAGTTATAATTATTACTAAAGGAGAGTGAATTATAAATGGATCATCAAACAATCGGTGTAGAAGTAGTTAGAAAATGATAGTAAATGTTACTATCATCTTTTATATTTCATATATTATTATGATAAAAATAATAAATAACTATAAGTGGACACAAAAATGGACACAACTTATATGTTTTTATAAATAATTACATATAAAAAAATATTTAACTTAGTGCCAATAGGGTCCCATTATCATATTTTTGTACACAATTATTTAAACAAAAAAACGAAATGGATTTAGATTATGTAGAAGCATTGGAATACGGATTACCACCAACAGGTGGAATGGGTATGGGTATTGATAGACTTGTTATGTTATTAACTGGACAAGAATCTATCCAAGAAGTTATCTTGTTCCCTCAGATGAAACCAAGAAATAAATAGCGATAAAAACAAGATAATTTAAATTTGAAAATCAAAAAAACAAATACTTTTTCATCTGATATACTATAAGTAATCTTAATCAAGTAAATGCATAACAATATTCTGTAAAAAATTATTAAAAGTAATCATACTTGAGATTAGGTAGGTTACATGTTATAATCTGCTTGTAAATCTGATAGCATTGTACCAAATGCAAATAGGTAAGGATTGTGACTCCTTACCTTTTTAGTTTTTAGAGCGAACTTAACACTAGGCTAGTTATCGTTAAAAGTGACTGTCTAACCATTCGCATATCTAATATACAATGACCTTTACCATAACAGAAATAATTGAATTAAACATTATTATATCACCCAATGTTGTTAGATTGGTAACAATAAAGAAAATGATTAATAAATATGCTCTATAAGCATAGGGAATGGCATAAAAAAAGTATTTGGTTATATATAATAAATTTGATATAATCAATATGAGGTGATATTGATGACTAAACATTTATATTTGATGAGACATGGAGAAACGCTATTTAATAAAAGAAGAAAAATACAGGGTTGGTGTGACTCCCCTTTAACCAAAACTGGCATCTTGCAGGCCAAAGCAGCAAAGAAATGTTTAAAAGATATTTCATTTGATCATTACTATAGTTCTACATCTGAAAGATGTTGTGATACATTAGAAATTATTATCGGACAGGATACACCCTATAAAAGATTAAAACAACTTAAAGAAAGAAATTTTGGTGATTTTGAAGGAGAAAGTGAAGATTTAAACCCAAAGCGTTGGAGTGAATTCAATTATGATGACTTATTCCCTCATTATGGTGGAGAATATACGCATGATGTTGTAGAAAGAATGTCAAAATGTTTACTTGAAATCATGGAAAATGACGATCATCAAAATGTTTTAGCTGTATCTCATGGTGGTGCCTGTTATTCCTTCTTAAGTTCAGTAACTGATCCAAATATAGTAAGGGATAATGGCGGTTTCACTAATTGCTGTATTTTACACTTTGAATATAACGATGGAAAATTTAAGTATATTGATATCTTAAGGCCAGAATTCAGTTAGTAATCGTACTCTATTATTAAAGCAGGACAAAATAGTCCTGTTTTATTATTCATGAAATCTATCATATTTATCAAACTATTCTTTAAGCATCATTATAAAAACGTTTCTTGTCTATATCATCATTATTTTAACTTGTTGGTGTATATGATATAATTATTATAACAATGATATTCAAAAAGAGAGGACCTGTATAACAATGAAACAAATCGATTCCTATTCCTATCAATGTGGTATTATTGATTGTTTTAATGAAATGGTTAAAGCTGGTATAAAAAATATAGCTTTAGCTCATCCTTGTACTACCAAAGAAGAAAGAGATAGCTATATTCCTTTTGTGGAAACTATCACAAATCAATATCAAACTTATTATTATTTGGATGATGATCCTTTAATTACTGATTTATTTCCTTATTCACTCAATAGAAAAACATATAATATTATTTTTTATAAAGAAAAGAAATATATAGAAGAATATATTGCATTAAAAGAACACAAAAGGCAATCTATTATAAATCAACAATATTCTCAGTTAAGAACAGAAATCGCTTATGAATTTGGTCATCTGTTAAGTTATTCAGATCAAACGATTGAACAATATATAAATATGAACAATGAAAAAGAAAATGATGAAGGAGAGATTTCATATGAGTCATGAAAAATATTTTATTATTGTTGTAGGATTAATTATCATAGTTTCTGCAATCTATCATTATACGTCTCAGAAGCCTCTTACAATTTATCATAATATACGCCCTATACTTGCTAAAAATATAACAGATGTTGCTAAACATAATCATGCCACTGCACTATTATTGTTTATATATGGATTGATTTTCATTTTAGAAGGCGTTATTTTCGACCAAACAGTTGTTCTTCATATAGCCATTTTCACTGCTGTACCTGGAATGTTTGTTGTTATGGCCATTTATGAATTTTTTATAAGGAGAAAATATTCAAAAAGGTAAGGTAAGTGATTATGCTTACCATTTTTTTATAGATCATATATTTATATACTTCATCAATTCAAAATTTTTATAATAGTTCTATTATTTAATTATCAAAATAGTAGCAATTTATTTGAAAATATGTTCTTAAGCCAAATAAAAAGAGATTTTCTAAATGATGATTAAACTCAACATTTCTAAAATCTCCTATTTATATATTTTGATGATTTTTATATTTTAGAAACACACACTACATGCTGTGTATCCTTCATTTTTAGCTTCACTTAAAGAAATTGCAATTTGACTTTTTCTTAAATAACGACAACCAGCACGATGATATTTACTACCGGTTTTTGTAATATAAACTGTTTCTCCAATATTCGTATTTGATGATTGTGTTGTTCTATTTGTTGAAGAATGATGTGTTGTATGATGAGAAGATGTCGTTGATTTCTTTTGAGTGGATGGAACAGTAATGTGACAAGTTTGTGTATGTCCGTCTACAGTGGCACTTATAGTTGCAGAGCCTGCTTTTAATGCAGATATATGACCTGCCTCATCCACCGTCACAACATCTGGATTACTTGATGAGTATGTAATGGCATGATGACTGTTCGTTGTCACTTTTAATGTTTGTGTTTCATTTGGTTTCAAAGTCATTGTAGTCTTTGAAGCTTTTAAAGTCACTTCTTCAATTGTGACAGGTATATCTATTGTTGATTGATTTTGATATTGATCTTTGACAATAGCTTTAGCTATGTATTTTCCAGGTGTGTTGTAATTCACGTCATCATCATTAATCGTGATGTCACATTTTGATAAATCTTGTATAGATAAACATCTCTCATAATCAATAGTATGATTTTGTAAAGCTGTTGCCTCTTTTTGTAATTGTAACTGAGGAGCAGTTGTATCTTCGACTGAGACATGCAACGTTTCCTTCTTATCTCCCAATTGGAAATCAATTGTATAATTTCCAACATCTAAGATATCTTTAAAATCATCTATATCCTGACTGCTGTATTCAATGTTTGCAATATCACCATCAGTATCAATAAAATCATCAAATTGTTCTGGTAATGTTTCTCCGTATTCCAAACTGAGTGTATCTTTAACCAAATGAAAATCCTGTTTGTTCCCAAAAACAATACCTATAACACAGACAATAACAAATACACTTAAAATACCAATAATAATTTTTTTAATTAATTTTCCCATATTGTTTTCCCCTATTTTTCCTCAAAAATTGCTTTATCTCCTGTATGCAAATAAATACGATATTTCTCTATAATCTCTTCTAATTCTTTATATGTATCAACCTTAGAAAGAAGATTTTTAATAGCACTGGCTGACTTTAAACCTTTTATATACCATGGAGCATGTCCTCTCATCTGCCTCATAGCATTTTTTTCTCCCTCAACGCCCATTAATCTTTTAGCATGTGATAAGCATTGATTGAGTTTTTCATCCATTGTTGGTTCTTCTAATAAAACTCCATTTTCAACATAAGCAACCATTTGTTGAATAACCCATGGATTCCCAAGCGCTGCTCTTCCAACCATCACAGCATCACAACCTGTTTCTTCCAACATACGTTTTGCATCTTGAGCCGTTTTGACATCTCCATTACCAATAACGGGAATAGAGACAGCTTCTTTCACCTGTCTGATATAGTCCCAGTTGGCATGACCTTCATACATTTGTGAACGTGTTCTTCCATGTACAGCAATAGCACTCGCTCCTGCTTTTTCAATCAATTTTGCAATTTCTACACAGTTAATAGAATCAAAGTCATAGCCAATACGTATCTTAACAGTCACTGGCTTGCTGACAGCTTCCACCACATTTTTAACAATATCATAAACCAAATCAGGATACTGCAACA
Organism: Clostridium sp. AUH-JLR23; assembly: GCF_964238065.1. Lineage (NCBI taxonomy): Bacteria > Bacillati > Bacillota > Clostridia > Eubacteriales > Clostridiaceae > Clostridium > Clostridium sp. AUH-JLR23. The sequence goes on along the minus strand of NZ_CAXSKY010000002.1, from coordinate 107,701 downwards.
AATAACTTCCTGCATGAGCTTTTAAAACTTTCTGAACAGGACATCCCATATTAATATCAATAATATCACAGTTTGAATGTTCGTCTACAAACTTGGCTGCTTTGACCATGGAATCTACATCCCCACCAAATATCTGTATACTAACCGGATGTTCATCTTCATCAATCGTCAACATTTCGATCGTTTTTTGATTACCATAACACAAGGCTTTATCACTAACCATTTCACTAACGACTAACCCAGCTCCAAATTCTTTAATAATCTTTCTAAACGCAACATTTGTGATACCAGCCATAGGCGCCATAATAATTCTATTTTTAATTTCTATATTTCCAATTTTCATTTTTTTCACCATAACACAATATAACATACTTTCTTGAAAATACAAAGACAAATACTTGATATAGTATAAAACATAGGAGGCGATAAAGAATAAATTTTCCATTGGCAATGTAATATTTTCCCTCTCCCATTCAAAATACATTGTTAGTAATAAACAAATGCGATTCTCATCAAAAGAATCGTATTTTTTTGTTATAATAATGATTGAGGTGATCATGATGGAAAAACACATAAAAGTGGGTGTAGGTGTTATGATTATTCATGATAATCAAATACTCATGGGACATAGAAATGCTCATTATGAAGATACAGGTGGTATCTATCAACCTGATTGCTGGTGTCTACCAGGTGGCAAACAGGAATTTGATGAAACAATATATGAATGTGCAAAAAGAGAAGTCAAAGAAGAAACAAATCTTCATATTGATGATTTACATATTGTTAATGTTGTTGATGATTTCCAAAAAGATAAACATTTTGTAACGATTCATGTTGTGACCAAAAAATATGATGGTAAGCTCCAAGTTATGGAACCTGATAAACAAGATGAATGGCGCTGGTTTTCATTAAATGAGTTACCTAAAAATATTTATTTACCCTCACTCAAATTTATTGAATTTTATTTGAATAAAAATAAAAGATCTGTCAACCATATAAACAGATAACTTACACTTTCCCCTCTATTTTTCCTCCCCAATATAAAATAGATGTAAGTTATCAAAGTTATATTCCTAATATTGGTAAACCCCAAAAAGAGAAGGCACCTTCCCCTTGTGCCTTCTTTTTTTATAAAAATTTATCTTTATCTATATGACTTTTCATTTTATATCATTATTTGAAAAGTGATTACATATTGGCTATTTTTCTGACTGTATTTGCTGTTCTTATCGTTAGTTTTGCACTGATATTTGCACTTGCTGTCTTGGACCACCAATTTGTTTTTTGATAATCTTTACGACTAAAAGACCAAAATATCACTTCTTTATAATTCTCTATCTTTTCTAATTCTTTTTTTGGTTCCCCAATTTCATTATAGACGTCCAAGAATTTTGCTGGTGGTATAATAAAAATAAGATTATCATAAATATCTTTGTTATTATTGCCCCACCATTGAGGTGAATTGTGTAAAATATCTAGAAGATCTTGTTTTGATATAACAAAAACAGAAATGTCTAAATGAAACTGATTGTGAATCACGAGTTCAATTTGATTTGTCAACTTCTTTATATCATCTTCGTGACTAGAAAAAATAACATTTCCACTATTAAGATAAGTCTTAACATCTTCAAATGCAAGTTGTTCAAAACCTTCTTTTAATGCTGGCATAAAGACTTTATTTTTTCCACTTACATTGATTCCTCTCAATAAGGCAACATATCTTTTCATATTCTTCATCGCCTCTATAAATTAGGATTTATTTCTCTAATATTCTTTTCAAATCCATAACAAACTGTGTTTGCTGTTTTTTTAAATATGATTTTACAAATGGCTTCATATAGAATTTCTTTGCTGTTACCTGTTCTGTAAAATCAATCTCCGTTTTATCGTCTATGGAAGTGAAAATGCCAATCCAATGTCCTTTCATATTGCTATTTTCCATATCAAATTCCCAGCGCTTATGTGGTTCTACAACAGTGATAGTAAAAGTGGTGGAATAGCCGTTTTTGGTATATTCAATAAATTGTTCTTCATTTATTACTTCCGTTTTACTTAAATCACTTCGCCATTGAGTATATTTATCAACTGCTAAAACAGTTTCCCAAACTTTATGAATATTACTATCAATGCTGTCTTTTATATTTGAAATTGTCATTTTTTGCACTTCCTCTCAAATTATAATTTTTATTGAATATATTCCAATAATGGTCTTAGATATTCCTTATCAGTCCAATCACATTTTTCTCCTACTGCACTCATGAGTGCTTTCATCCAAGGTTCATAAGTGCTAGGATCTTTCTTTGCTATAGCTTTTTGTAACATTTTGCATAAAGTTCTATCTTTCAATGACATTTTTTCTTCATCCCAAGCACCTCTCGCATAAAATGTTGGTACATTTTTTAAATCTTCTTTAAGATTATGTGCTTTTACTTCATTAAATGCTTTCTTGTCAAATGGTGATGCACCAACACATAGTATAGCTATTTTTTTATTTTTTAATAAATGATAGTTTTTCCTAAGAAATGATAAACCTGCTATACCAGAAGCATAGATACCACCACATAATACAATTGTATTATATTTTTCTATATCTTTTATCTTTGCATGTGGTGTTTCTATATAATCAAATTGAGTTTCTTCAATTAACCAATTGACATATTTTTTTGTTGATCCATACTTTGATTGATAAATGATAATACCATTTTCCATATTTTCATCTCACTTTCTCATAACGCATTTTCATGATAAATTATATTTTACAATACAATTATATCAGGAATATATCACACAATCATTTCTTTTCAGCTTCTAACAAACTATTATCTCCAAAATTTTTTGTATCATCAAATAGTCGTAAGACATTCTATGATTTCACAACATAAAAAAAGAATATCCTACTGGATATCCTCTAATAATGATTTTAATTCATCTTCACTAAAAGTATACTTTGAATTACAGAACTGACATGTCATTTCACAACCATGATCTTCATCAATCATCGCTTGAATTTCATCTTTTCCTACTGTCATTAATGCATTTCTCATTTTATCTTTTGAACAGTCACATTCAAAAGATAAATCTTGCGTATCTAATATTTCAACATCTTCAAAAATCATTTTTAATATTTCTTCAGGTGTATGACCTTCATTTAATAAAGCAGAAACTGCTGGGAAATTTCTCATTTTATCTTCAATATAAGAAATATCTTCATCACTGGCTTCAGGTAAAAGTTGGATAATAAATCCACCACTAGATAAGATTTCATTTGTTGTATCAACAAGAACACCTAATGAAACGACAGATGGCACCTGTTCTGATACCATAAAATAATAAGAAAAATCTTCACCAATTTCACCAGTTTGGATAGGTACAGTCCCAATAAATGGTTCTTTTAATCCCATATCCTTAATCACTTGTAAAGTTCCCTGATTTCCTACAGCTAAACCAACACCGAGTTTACCTGTATCTTCATAAGTATAATGAACATGTGGATTTCCAACAAAAGCTTTAATTTTCCCATCACTATGTGTACATGCCATTAATGTGCCAATAGATCCACCACCGTTCATTGTGACGGTCATTTTCTCATGATTTTTATTCATCGCTCCAAGCATCAAAGTGGCTGACATCAAACGTCCTAAAGCTGCTGAAGCTGTTGGCCATAAGTCATGCTTTTGTCTTGCTGTTTCTAATAAATGCTGTGTTGTACATGCAAATACACGACAGTTTTTTGATTGTACTAAACCTCTCACTAAATAATCTTTCATCTTTTAACCTCCTAGCGCAAAGTAACCAATTAACGGAATAACCATAGACGCAATAATAATAAGAACCAATAATTTACTCATTGTACTTCTTTTCATTGTAATCTCCTCTTACAAAAATAAGCACATACGTGCTTATTTCATTTCATCTAATAAATCATCATCTAAATTCACTGTGTTTTTCTTTTCTTCTACTGGTGGGTTTTGATCATGATGATCATTGTCATCCACACCATTATCCATTTCTAACATATGTCCAGTGTTATATAATGATTCAATTTGTTCATTATTTAATGTTTCATGCTCTAATAAAGCATTCGCAATAATAATTAACTTATCTTTTTGTTCATTGATAATCTGACGACATTGTTCATAACAAGTATCAATAATCTTACGAACTTGCTGATCAATTTCATAAGCAATTTGACCAGAATGTGTATTGCTTGTAGAAGAATAATCTCTACCTAAGAATACTGCATCATGACCAGAATCATATTTAATTGGTCCTAAATCAGACATACCTAATTCAGTAACCATTAATCTGGCAATACGAGTCGCCTGTTCAATATCATTATGCGCACCAGAAGAGACATCACCAAAGAAGATTTCTTCAGCCACACGTCCACCCATAAATCCAGTAATGCTTGCCATTAACTGTGATTTTGTTTGGAAATACGTTTCTTCTTTTGGTGTCATTAAGTTATATCCACCAGCTTGACCTCTAGGAATAATTGTGACTTTTTGAACTTTATTGGCATCCTCTAAAGTTAAACCAATAATTGCATGTCCTGCTTCATGATAAGCAACCAATTTTCTTTCTTTTTCTGTATACTTACGTGATTTTTTCGCTGGTCCACCAATAACACGGTCAATTGCTTCATCAACATCATCTAAAGTAATACGTTTATGTCCTAAACGAACCGCTAATAAAGCCGCTTCATTTAATACGTTAGCTAACTCTGCACCTGAGAAACCAGGAGTACGTTGTGCAATGTTATCAAAATTCACATCATCTGTAAATTTCTTATTACGTGCATGCACACGTAAGATTTCAGCTCTCGCTTTTTTATCTGGGTTTGCAACTTGAATTTGTCTATCAAAACGTCCTGGACGAAGTAATGCAGGGTCTAAGACATCAGCACGGTTTGTTGCTGCTAAAATGATAATACCTTCATTACCACTAAATCCATCCATTTCAACTAACAACTGGTTCAATGTCTGTTCACGTTCATCATGTCCACCACCGACACCAGTTCCTCTTTGACGCCCCACAGCATCAATTTCATCAATGAAGATGATACATGGTGCATTTTGTTTTGCTTTTTTAAACATATCACGCACACGTCCAGCACCAACACCAACGAACATTTCTACGAATTCAGAACCTGAAATAGAATAGAAAGGTACATTGGCTTCACCAGCCACTGCTCTCGCAAGTAATGTTTTACCTGTACCTGGAGGCCCTACAAGTAATACACCTCTAGGAATTTTAGCCCCCATGTTGGCAAATTTCTTTGGATTTTTCAAGAAATCTACTAATTCTTTTAATTCTTCTTTTTCTTCATCTGCTCCAGCAACATCTGTAAATCTTGTTTTGCTGTCTTTCTCTAATTTTGCACGTGAGTTTCCAAAATCGAAAGCTTTGGCATTGGCACCCCCGCCACCACCAATACTTCTCATTACAAAAAACATCACACCAATCAATAAAATATATGGAAGTAAACCTAATAAAGTATCTACCAACATATTTTCACTTTTTGCATCTAAAACTTCAACTGTAATACCTTTATCTTCCATTAACTGAATTAAAGAATCTAATTCCTGATCAGTCTGTGGAACATTTGTTTTAAATGTATAATTGACTTCTTGACCTTCTTCAGTCTTTGTATATTGTCCTTCTACACTTGTCACATAAATACCAGGCATCACTGATACTTCAGTTACATTTTCTTTATTGACAATTTCCGTAAACTCAGTATAGTTCACTTCATTTGTACGCCCCATATTTAATAATGGAACTAATGAACTCAATAAAATAATGACAAGAACCCAAGGCAATATGGCTTTTATTAAACTCTTATTCTTATTGTTCATATAATCTCCTTTTCACTACTGATAACATTCTTCTTTTAAAATACCTACATAAGGTAATTGACGATATTTCTCATTAAAATCCAATCCAAATCCAATCACAAATGCATTAGGAATTTCAAATCCTACATACTTTGCTTCAATTGGATAAGTACGTCCTTCTTTTTTATCTAACATTGTAACAATTTCAACAGAATTTGCACCACGTTCTTCAAGCATTGCTTTGACTGTTGTTAATGTTTTACCGGTATCTAAAATATCTTCTACAAGTAAGATATCTTTACCTTTGACATCCTGATCCAAATCTTTCTTGATTGTAATTGTTCGTGATTCAACACCTTCATAACTGCTGACATCCATATAATCAAATGTCACATCTAATTCTATATATTTAGATAATTCCGCTAAAAAAGGAACAGATCCTTTTAATAAACCAACCAGAATCACTTCTTTATCATTATAATCATTTGTAATTTGTTTTGCTAATTCTTTACACTTCTCAACAATTTCTTCTTGAGTATATAAAATCTCTTTAACATCTTTATGCATACTTCTCACTCCTTATAATAAGCCTTTTTATTTTATCACAAATACATTTGGTTTTGTAGTCAAATAATCAATGTTTTTTGCAATATGTGGAACTAAAACAATAGTTCCATCCTTATTCACGACAACAGGCCATGTTTTTCTTTTCAAAGCAGGAATTTTTGCATTTATAAATAGACGTGAGAGTTTTTTTGTTCCAGAAGATGTCATAATGCTATCGCCTTCTTTCATTGTACGGATAGTAATTGGATAATCTTCAGGGGCAAGAAAGACCCCTTCATTGATATGACCACTATCTAATAAATGGAAATACTCACAACCAAAAGGCATATATTCTCTAAATTCAAAATGATAGCCCTTGGTTTTATCTTTATCAATGATGTAGATATTATCGTATTCTTTTATGAACAGATAATTAACTGGTAAATTCATTTGAATATTTGGTTTCACACTATCAATCTGATGCTTAATTTCCTGAATAAGTGAATAAGAAATTAACTGTGTTGGCATCACATCACGTAAAATTAAATAAAGGAAGATTTCTCTTAACTCTTTAGGAATATAATAATAGTAAATAATGCCATCTGTTTTATATTGTTGGTAATAGGTTTGAACTTTAAACTCTAATTCTTTGATTCTTTGATTATGTGCTTCAGCCTTTTTTAAAAGTTCTTCTTTTTGTTGTAATGTATAATGATTCAAAACAGTATTACGAACTTTATCTCTTTCAAAATCCGTTTCAAAATTTGTATAATCATCATGATAAGGAATATGCCCATCTTGACATCTTTTAATGATTTCTTCTTTATATAGACACATTAAAGGTCTAATAATGCGCATATTTTGAACATGTGTTTCCTGTTTAATTCCTAAATAGTGAACCGTATTATGATGGGATAACTGCATATAAATAGTTTCCAAATGATCATCTAAATGATGACCTAAAATCACACCATCAACATGATAAAGATCATAGATTTCTTTATAAAAATTATATCTTAACGTTCTTGCCTGATTTTGAAAATTACCCTGATGATAATCTTGAGGATGAAATTCTTTATAATAGAAAGGAATTCCATACGTTGCACAATAATCACTGACTAACTCATAATCCATATAACTATCATGACGATAATTATAATTCACATGAGCAACCAGTAAATGATACCCTTCCTTTCTTAAAGTATCTAAAAGATACATTGAATCGCATCCACCAGACACACCAATCACGTAATATTTTGAACGATCTAATAACTCTAAATTCATGCTATCACTCCATGAGGACATTATATCAAAGAAATGATAATTCCAAAACAAAAATCCCAATATTTTGGGATTATTGCTTACATATTTTTAAAACCATGATGGTCATATCATCATTCCTTTGTTCATCATTTGCTAATGTCATAAATAAATGAGCAATATCTTTAGGATGATCATCACCAATCAAATATTCATTATCCTTTAAAAATTCTCTAAAATGTCCTGAAAAACCATCACTTACCATAAAAATCATATCATTTTCTTTCAAAGTTTGTTTTTGAATCATTGTTTCAAGTGGTGAAACAATACCCATCGGTAACGTTTTAGATTCTACTTCTATGATTTCATGATCACGTAAAATATAGGTTGGACAAGCCCCATATTTCATAAATGTTGTCACTCCATTGACCAGATTGATTTCTATCATATCAACCGTAGTAAACATATCATTACGATTTTTAATCTTTAATAAAGCATTCACTGATTGAATGGTATCATTTAAAGAAATGCCATTTGTAATTAACTGTTTCATGACATCTAATGTCAAGCTTGAATCATCACTTGCTTTTTGTCCCTGTCCCATACCATCACTCAAGGCAAAATAGTCATTTTCATTCATAGAAAAAATCGTATAGCTATCCCCACAGGCAATACTTTCTTTAGCACATTGTGAGACTCCGTATTGAATAAAATAACGGGTATAATGTTTTAAAACAAGATATGTATAACCTAACTGATGCATGGGTGTTTTGATAACTTCTATATCCAATGTTTCATTAAGATAAGCTTCAAGAATCGGTATAAATTCATTTTCAATTTCTTCTCTAGTCATATCATATAGCCCTATTTCTAAATAATAGACTGATTGTGATTCATAGTATTTTTTAAGATGTGCCAATTGAAAATGATAACCTTCCATATGTTCATAAATATGCTTTTCTTCAATATGTCCAATTTCCAGTTGATGAGAAAATTGATGAAAAACATGATTTAATAATGAAAATTGATGGTAGAGATCATTTTTCATCACTTTATATTCTTCCTGAACTCGTCTGATTTTCCGATAATCTTTACGATACTGCTGTACTAAAGCTAGATATTTTTCTGGATTTAAACAATATTGATGAATAAAATCTTCATCAGCTTCACTATAACTTTCTTTTAATCCTTTATTCATTAATTTGACTAAACGATGTGGTCCATATTTTTTATGAAAGCAAGTGGTTTGACTTGAACAATTCTGACACATATCTTCATAAATATAACCCACATATTCTAAAGAACGATTAGGTGCAGGTGCTTTCGTAAACAGAGCCGTCATCTGTTCAAATAAATGACAGAAAGAATCAACCTGTTTTGATAATTGTTGTTTAAAAGTCATTTCCTGATAACTTGAAGACAACACAGGTTTATGTAAACGCATCGGTAAGATGAAAAAAATCAAGCCACTGGCAACGACAATAAATCCATGATATGTATATTGAAAATCTAAAAAGAATGGCAAAATAAGATGAGATACAAAATATAGAGAGACGATAGTTGATTTTTTATGACAAGGAATCATATAGAAAAAGAAAAGGGGTAGTAAAAAAGATAAAATATCATCTTTATATCCTAGATCCATCAACAGCATCAACATAGCACTATAAAATAATCCTGGCAATAAATCATCTAAACATTCATGATAAATCATAATTAAAATAAAAATACGAATTAATATCATTGTTGACATTTGAGAATATGGCAATAACCCCATTGTACATATAAGAATTACAACTGTTAAAGCTTTCATTCTTTCATGAGTCAAAAGCTCAGCTTCGCCATGCATAAATATCGGTGTTAAAGATGTAAAAATCATTGTATTGATATATGTTAAAATAGTGAGTAATAAAGTTGAAAGTAAATCTATTTGAATATAAGCATAATAGATACCTCCAATCAATGTTAAAAGATAGGGCACATATCTTGATTTCATGGATTGAAACAGTAAACAGAATTCTAAAATAACAAAAGATATAGCACTTATCACAAAAACATCATAAGGAACATCTAAGAATATAACCCCTATACCAAGCCCTATAGCATAACCTATAATAGACTGATACCCACACATAAAGCACACATAAAAAAAAGGCAATGCAAATAATAATGATGTTGAATAAATATGTACAATAGAAATTAAAAAAGAAATTAAAGTTATATAAAAAATAAATTGGTACCTAATCTTTTTCATACGACTAGGACTAAGAATCAGTTCCATTTTTCCCACCTCTTGCCATTATTATAGAGGTTCCTTTTTGCATTATTTGTCATATTTAAAAGACAATCATTATTTTTTTAAACAGTCATCATTCTATAGATTTTACTTATCCTATTCAAAAGATTATACTAAAACTGAGAGAAATCAAAGGAGGTCATAACTATGTCATATAAACGTGTTCAAACATATTTTCATCAGCTTCATTTAGCAGATCGTATTATTGATTTAAAGGATTCTAGCGCAACTGTTGAATTAGCCACAAAAGCATTAGGATGTCAACCTCAACAGATTGCTAAAACTTTATCTTTTTTAATAGATGAACAACCTTTGCTAATTGTTATGGCTGGTGATGCCAAAATTGACAATAAAAAATATAAACAATACTTCCATAAAAAAGCAAAAATGATTCCTAATGAACTTGTTGAATCCTATATCGGACATAGTCCTGGTGGTGTATGCCCTTTTGCAGTCAAAGACAATGTACAAATTTATCTTGATATCTCTTTACAAAAGTTAGCATACGTCTACCCTGCAGCTGGCAATGATTATAGTGCGATTCGTTTATCTTGTCATGAACTAGAAGAATGTTGCCATCCTCAAGACTGGATAGATGTTTGTAAATAAGAAAAGTTCCCATAAAGGGAACTAATATTTAAAATAGAAGAGAACACCCTGTGGTGTATTTTCAACACCATATTCAAAATGATGCAATTCCAATATAGCTTTACAGATAGCTAACCCCAAACCAGTTCCACCTTCATTTCTGGCTTTATCAACTTTATGAAAAGAGAGCCAGATTTTTTGTATGTCTTCTTCTGGGATATGGGCCCCTGTATTTTCTACCGAGAAGCAATGTTCGTCCAAATGAATAATGACTTCTTCGCCTGCTTCTGTATAACGCAAAGCATTACTTATATAATTTGTAATAACCATTCCTATCTTAAAAGGGTCGGCTTGGATAATACTAGAATCTAAATCAGTTTTCAAATGAACTTTCTGTGCTTCAAACAGACAAGCCATTGATTCTAAAGCTTCATCAACGATATCTAATAAATCTACTTCTTCAAGATCCAATGTCATATTTTGAGATTCTAGTTTTGATAAGTCTAACATAGCTAAAACAAGTTCATTAATGCGTCTTGTTTCATTTTGAATGATTTGTATGTATTCATTACGTTTCTTTTCATCCTGTTCCAGTTCAACCATTTCACTAAAACCATTGATAATGCCTAGTGGTGTTTTAATTTCATGTGTAAAATTAGAAACGAACTCTTTTCTGACAACCTCTAGTTGTTGAACACGTTCAATTTCCTGATGCAAATCATTGATTGTTTTTTCTAATTCCTTACTCATCTTATCAACACTTCGAGCCAAATCACCAAGTTCATCATGGCGTGAGGTATCAATAGGATATTCAAACTGCTTACGAGAAATACGCCAGGCAGCTAATTCTAATTGTTTGATTGGACGGACAATCATATAAGCCACAATAAAGCACATAATAATAATCAAAACAATAGCTAAAATATATGTTGATGAATTATCATACATAAATTGTTGTAAACTTTTCATACGTAGATTTTCATATTCCTGCGTTATAAAAATATAACCTACTGTTGCTGCATCTACAGTGACTTCTTCTTGCGTTTGATTAGGTGTGATCCAATCTTCTAATCGCATCATAATGGTAGAATAATATTTACCATTATATTCATAAGGATTAATCAAATAGTATTGTGTATAATCATAAATTGATGAATTAAATTCTTTTCCTGAATCCTTAAATTGTTCAAAGTTTTTTTGAATTTGCTGTTTTAATCCATTAAAAGCATCATGATAATCAGTTAACATTGCTTTTTGTGTTAAATTAGAAGAATATGATAAACCATCTGCTGAATATGGAAACAACAGCTCCATCTTGGCACTCATATAAGAACTGGCAACACCTTCTATATGTGTTATTTCACCTTCAACCTGATGCTCAATAACTGTCTGATTGTTGACTTTTATTTCTTTAAAATCCAAATCTCTCATTTCACCATTAAATTCATTATATTGGCCTATATGAACATCAATAGATATATCTAATTGTGAATTTTGATGTTGTATAATGACCTTCTCCAATTTTTCCAAATCTTTTTGACTCAATGAAGAAAAATCAATACCAACAGAATAATTCGTATCATCTTTTTCAACTATCAAAGATAATGATGGTCCTTCAACCCCATCTCTAGACATATCTAAAATCTTTCCATCAGCATCAACCAGACATTTGACTTTCGTTAAATCCCCAGAAAGCGCATGATGATATAATCTTAAAAATTGTTGGGAAGATAAATCAACTGGATTCACTGCAATTCTTTCAATATAATTTTTGGCAAACTTATCTAAGTTACGAATCGTTATTTCAGCATCAGTTTCTAATGTGTTTTTAATATAGCGCTCAATCCCTAAACGAATTTCATTACCTAATACTGCTAAAAAAGCTAATAAAATAATACAGGCTATTTTGATAACTAAACTAAAGTTTAATTTCCTCATAGATTACCCCTTAGAATCAAACATATAGCCAATTTTGACTACCGTTTGAATATAGACTGAAGCTGCTTTTAATTTTTTTCTTAATTTTTTGACATAAGTATCAACAATACGCTGATCACCATAATAATCATAACCCCAGATACGATCTAAAAGCTGATCTCTAGATAAAATTTTACGTTTATTATCAATAAAATACATCAACATCTGATATTCTTTATGTGATAAAGATACTTTTTCTCCATCAATATAAACTTCATGCGTATCATCATTAATACGGATGATTCCTTCTTCAATAATCATCCCCTGCTCATCTTTTTTAAAGCGTTTTAATAAAGCATTACATTTTGCATATAATAATGAAGGTGTAAATGGCTTAGATATAAAATCATCAGCACCAAGATCATATCCTTTTAATTTATTATCATCATCACTTAAAGCACTAATAAATAAAATAGGAATATCATTCTTTTGACGAATCTGTTTACAAACTTCATACCCATCAATACCAGGCATCATAATATCTAATAAAACAAGATCAAAGCTATCATCTAATAGTGATAAACCTTCATATCCATCACTGGCTTCAATAACTTCTTCTCCCTGTTTTTGAAAATACTCTACAATGAACTGACGTATTAGTTTTTCATCTTCAACCAATAAGACTTTCATATAAACACCTCCTATTTTTCTTTATTATAATATAAATTTATGGAAAAAATATGAAAAATAAAAAAAATGAGGATATTTAGTCCTCATTCAATCATTTGAAGCAATATATGCTACTCATTTAACTAGGCATCCATATCGCTGTTGACATAGAGCTATAAATATTTGACATACCCTTCATCATGATAGAAGAAAGATTCTTCAAACTTTTGAAAATCAAGTTTTTTTAACAAATGTTTTGAACGCTGATTATCCTTATAAACATAACAAATCACTCTTTGAAAATGATACTGTTCTTTCATAAACACACAAAAGGCTTCCACGATTTCACTTCCATAACCTTGAGACCAATAAACACTATCTATTGTATATCCCAAAACAAAAACCTTTTCATTAGCCACATCTACAAATAAATCACCAATCATCTGATCATTTTCTTTTAAAATAATAGCTAGATGATAATTTGTTTTTGGTAGATTCAAATCTGTTAACTTTAAACATTGCTGAATACGTTTTGTTGCATCTTTTACTGAATACTTTTTCCATGATTGATAATAAGCGACTTCCTTTTTTTGACGATACTCACTCATACGCATAGCATCTGTAACTTCTAAACGTCTTAAGTATAATCTTGATGTTTCTAAAATCTTTTCCATAATGTTAACTCAAATGATAATAAATAAACAACATGCGATCTTTTCCATTAATATCCTTGATAATTTCATAAGGAATACCTGGAAAATACTGTTCAACTGCCTGTGACATGAGTTCTCTTTGATCAAACCCCATTTCAAAAGCAAGTAAAGCACGGTCTTTTAAAACATGACGAACATCTTTAAAGATCTTTCGATAAAAATACAAACCATCATTTCCACCAAATAAAGCCACATGGGGTTCATTATCTTTCACAACACTTTCAATTTCCTGATCTTGTGGAATATAAGGTGGATTGGATACAAATATATCAAACTTCTGTTGACGGTCTATCAATGGCTCTAACATATCCCCTTGATAAAAAGTCACTTGGGCATCTAATTCACTCGCATTTGCTTTAGCGACCTCTAATGCTTCCTCACTGATATCTGTTGCGACGACATTTAATTTTGGTTCTTCTAATGCCAAAGTAATCGCAATCGCTCCTGAACCCGTTCCTACATCACATAAATCAATAGATGAATAATCATCAAAATAATCATCAATTTTATAAAGAATATTTTCTACCAGTTCTTCTGTTTCATAACGTGGTATCAACACATTTTCATTGACTATAAAATCTCTAGAGAAAAAGTTTTCTTTTCCATTAATATATTGAATAGGTTCCCCATTCATATATCTTTGCATACCATCCTGAAACTGTTTTAATAATTCTTCATCAACTTCTTCATCCATCATCAGATACAATTGATGAGGCTCTTTATGCGCCAAATGATAAAACAGAACTTTCGCAACATTACAGTCTTTATCTTTTTCATCAAGCACGGCTTCACTTTGACGAATCAGTTCTCTTAAAATCATTGTTCTTCTCCTAGAAGTTTCAATCTTTGATCTTCATTCATCAAAGCTTCAATAATATCATCCAGTTTCCCTTCCATAATACGGTCTAACTGCTGAATTGTTAATCCAATACGGTGATCAGTGACACGATTTTGTGGATAGTTATATGTTCTGATCTTTTCGCTACGATCTCCAGTTCCAATCTTACTACGACGTTCACTGCCAATTGCTTCTTCCTGTTCACGTAATTTCATTTCATATAATTTTGTACGCATTGCACGCATTGCTTTATCTCTGTTGTCATGCTGACTACGTCCATCCTGAGAAGTTGTCACAACACCTGTTGGAATATGTGTAATACGTACTGCTGAATCTGTTTTATTAATATGCTGTCCTCCTGCACCTGATGCACGATATGTGTCAATTCTTAAATCAGATGGATTTAATTCAAAATCAACTTCTTCTGCTTCAGGCATCACAAGCACAGTCGCTGTAGAAGTATGCACACGTCCCTGTGTTTCTGTCTTTGGTACACGTTGTACACGATGTGAACCAGATTCAAACTTCAATTTTGAATAAACACCTTCCCCTTTAATCATAAAGGAAATCAAAGAATATCCACCAGCTTCACTCTCCTGAGCTTCCAAAACTTCAATCTTCCATCCCTGTGATTCTGCATATTTGACATACATTCTATATAAGTCACCTGCAAAGATATTCCCTTCATCTCCACCAGCGGCTCCACGAATTTCAACAATAACATTTTTATTATCATTTGGATCTTTAGGAATTAATTCTAAATGAAGTTTTTCTTCTAATTGAGGTTTCTTTTCTTCTAATTCACTTAATTCCAGTTCAGCCATTTCCTTAATTTCTGGATCACTTTCTTTAAGTAATTCTTTGGCTTCTTCAATTCCATCTAAAACCTTTTTATATTCTTGATATAACTGATAAGCATTTTCCAGACTTGCCTGTTCCTTAGAGGCTTCTGTCATCTTTTGAACATCATTTGCAATGCTTGGATCCATTAATATTTCATTTAATTCTTCATATCTTCTTGCGATTGTTTCCAATCTTTCCATCATATTATTCATACTCTAACCTCCAAACCGTTACCATTATAATATAAACATTTAAAATAAGCAAAATAATCTTGTCATAATCTTTGTTTTTTCATTGACACAGATAGATCATTTTTTTATACTCAATATAAAGTGGAGGAATAAAAAATGTTAAAAGCGGTTATTTTTGATATGGATGGATTAATGATTGATACAGAAAATGTCACTTATCAATGTTATAAAGATGTTTTAAAAACGATGAACTTAGAAATGACAAAAGCGTTTTATACAACTTTATTAGGGCGTACTATGGAAGCCACAAGACGTGCAATGTTTGATCAATATGGCGAAGATTTTCCTATTGAAGAAGTTGCGAAAAAAGTACATCAGTTAATGGATGAACAATTTGCAAGAGAAGGTGTTCCATTAAAAGATGGTCTTGTTGAATTGTTGACTTATTTAAAGGAACATCATTATAAAACAATGATTGCTACTTCAAGTCGTCGTGAAAGAGTCAATGCTTTATTAACTGATAATGGCATTCTCAATTATTTTGATGATGTGATCTGTGGTGATGAGGTCGAACATGGAAAACCTGCTCCCGATGTTTTCTTGAACGCTTGTCAAAAGTTAAATGTTCAGCCAAGTGAAGCACTTGTCTTAGAAGATAGTGAAGCAGGTATACAAGCAGCCCATAACGCTCATATATCTGTGATTTGTATTCCAGATATGAAATACCCTGATGAAGATTATGCTAACAAAACAACTTGTATTCTTGATTCACTTCATCAAGTGATTGATTATATTGACAATTTATAAACATAAAAGATTATCAGCCCCAAAAACTGATAATCTTTTTTCATTGATCATTTTTTCTATTCTTTCGATTCTTCCTTTGACGATAAGCTCGAATAGCCTTATTTCTCGTCGGTATCCCAATCCCTAAAAGCAACACAACCATGAGTATTGTAAAATCCATTGATGATTCTCCTAGAATTCTTTTTTATTCATAATAGATAGACTGACTTTTAAAGAAACCAACATAACCAAAAATCCAATCATCAAAAGAATCACCATAAACATTACTGGACCTAAAGCATCAATAGCTAAAATCAATGGAAGAACATTAATATGAAAGATTTCCACTATTTTCATCACCACAAATCCAATCACAACAAGGACACCTACACAAGCAATGAGAGCATATCTTCCTTTTTCTCCACCAAAACGCAGATGAACAGGTATCATCAATGATTCGATTACAAGAAACATCGGTAAAATCACGAAAGCTCCAATCAACATATCTGAAGTCACAGGCTTCCCCTGAACAATAAGCATCAAGCTACATATCATCACTGATACTATCCAGGCTCCTGTTCCTAAAATCAATCCATAAACATACTTTTCTAAAACATAAGTTTTTCTAGAAAAAGGAAGTGTTAATAAGAATGGATAACCATTATCAAATTCATCATAAGAAATTGTACTGACGGTAAATAATGATAAAATCAATGTTATAAAACCAATCATAAAAGTTGGATCTTGCGAACTGATTGATATCAAACATGCCACAACAATAATAATGATAAAGAAACTCTTTTGCATCAACATCAATTTAAAATCTTTAATCAATAAACCTTTCATGATTTTTCACCTCTAATCATCATTGTCATCACATCATCAATATGACTATTTTCTAATACAATATTAGGATAATTTTCTCTATAATATTGTTTTTGATGAGTCAAACAGCTATAACCATAACTTTCCTTTTTGTATTTTAAGATATACGCCTTATCCAACTGTTCAAATTGTTGATCATCTACCTTTAATAAAGCATACTCACTTAATAAGACATCCGTCTCTTCATGCATAATTACTTGACCATCATGAATCATATAGACATCATCACAGAGTGTTTCTAAATCACTGGAAATATGAGAACTGATTAAAATAGCTCTTTGATCATCTTCTGCCATATAATCTCTCATCATATCAAGCAATTCATCTCTCACAATCACATCTAGCCCCGCTGTTGGTTCATCCAAAATCAACAGTTGAGCCTGATGACTCATCGCAACGATAATTTTCAATTTTGCTTTCATCCCTGTAGAAAATTCTTTGATTTTCTTATTTTTAGGCAATTCAAACTGATCCACCATACGTAAGAAGAATGATTTATCAAATCGTTTATATAAATTCTCTAATATAGGAATAATATCTGATATTGTTAAATATCCACTAAAACCTGAATCCGATAAAACAACACCTAATAACTGTTTATCCTCTTCATTCAAAGCAGATTGACCAAATATTTCGATTGATCCACCATCACATTGAATTAATCCCAAGATAGCTTTAAATGTTGTACTCTTTCCAGCTCCATTTTGTCCTATCAAGCCAGTGACATAACCTGGTTTGACTTCTAAAGAACAGTCTAATGAAAATGAAGCATAATTCTTTTTTAAATGTTTTACCTTTAACATAATTAACCCTCCAGAATCATCTCAAATAAACTCTTTAATTCTTCATCACTGATTCCACATCTTCTACCTTTTTGAATGGCCATTTCCAAATCGGCTTCGATTTCCTTTTTTTGTTCTTCTAATAACAATTCACGATTATTCGCACTCACATATGTTCCTTTTCCATGAACTGTCACTACAAACCCTTCTTCTTCCAAGTTATCGTACGCTTTCTTGACAGTCAGGGCACTTATTTTCAACTCTTTTGAGAGAGTACGAACAGATGGTAACTGATCATTTTCTTTAAGTTTTCCTTTTCTTATCATTGTTTTGATTTGATCAACAACTTGTTCATATATAGGTGTCATTAAAGAATGATTAATAATAATTTTCATTTTCTCCCTCCTGTTCATAAACAGTATATAACAGTATGAAACTGTTGTCAACTGTTATATACTGTTATATACAAAAAAAGAACTATCTTATAGTTCTATAAATTCTTTGTATAGTTATAATGCAACATCTCATAATCATTTTGTTCATAAAAGTGATGAGCTTTTTTTCTATAAGTCGATGTTGATAATTCAATCTGTTCTAAACGCAATTCATTGGCCTTAGCTTCGATAGCCTGTAATAACTGTCCGCCAATTCTCTGACCTCGACTTTCTGGTAAAACAACCAGTTCAACAATTTCTCCTGTATCTTGATTATGATGTAAATAACGATGAATCTGAAAGCTTAAAAACCCTAATATTTTGTCTTGTCGATAAACCAGATATATCACATCATTACTATTGATTCCCTGGTGATAAGTTTGTTTAAAATGATCATAATCCAATTTTTGATTTTCTAATATACACATTAAGTCATAAATCTCATCACAATCTTCTAATCTTGCTTTTTCAATCATATAAACCCTCTTTTCTCTATATTTTATTATATCATAGGTATTGAACAGCTTTCGACAATATTATACAATCATTATGGTGATTTCATGAAAAAAATAAAATTATTTGTTTGTTTGGTCCTTTTGCTTGTTGGATGTCAACCGCAACCACAAACACAACCTCAAAAAGAAGAAACAAAAAACACAGTAAGCTGTCATTTTATTGGTGATTTATTATATGAAAAACCTTATTATGACTGGATCGAAGATGATAGCCAAGATAAAGGCTATTATGATTTGGTAAGACCTTATCTACAAAATGATGATTTATCCATTGCTAATCTGGAAACACCTATTGGTGGTAAAGAACTGAACATTTCTGGGACAGGCTATTCTTTTAATGCTTCTCGTGAAATTGGTAAACAGGTAGCATCGCTTGATTTAGAAGTCGTTTCAACTGCTAATAACCACGCTAATGATCGAGGAAATCAAGGCATTGATAATACCCTTGATTTCTTAAAAGAAAAAGATATTTTAGCTGTGGGAACTTACTATAATCAAGATGATAGAGATCAAGGAAAATATATGACTATTCATGGAATAAAGTTTGGTTTTGTATCTTATACATATGCAACAAATCAAATTGTCAGTGATGAAAATCAAGCCAAAGTTGCTTTATTTAATCGTCCTAGTGACCGAAAAATGACACAGGCATATAAAGATTTATTAACGAAAGAAGTAACTCAAACTAGAGAAAACTGTGATGTCTTGATTGCAATGATGCATTGGGGAAATGAATTTACATATGATATTTCAACTCAACAAGAAGAAGTATCTCAATTGCTTAGTGATTTAGGTGTTGATATTATTATTGGTAATCATTCTCATTGTTCACAGCCTATGGAATGGATCAATAATAATCGCACTTTATGTATGTATTCTCTAGGAAATTTTGTAAGTGCAGACCCTATTGTCGATCGTACTCACCAGGAATTTAAAAATGCATATAATGTTTCAATGATGGTTTCACTTGACATTGTAGAAGAAAATAATCAAATTTCTATTCAAAACATTGACTATATCCCTGTTATCAATTACTATGATGAACATTTACAAAACTTTAAACTTATTCCTTATGATCAATATACAACTCAATATGAAACATCACATTATCATTATCATAATGGTCTGACAAAAGAATGGATTCAACAAACTTATCAAAAACTTATACCTGAAAAGCTATCAAATCATCAACTTCAATAAATAGCTTTATAAAATGATAACCGCACTCAAAGCGCGGTTATTTTTTAATCTAAATCTTCACCATTTGTTTCAATGACTTTTTTATACCAATAGAAAGATTCTTTCTTACGACGAGAGAAATCTCCTGTTCCATCATCATATCTTTCAACAAAGATAAATCCATATCGTTTAGCCATTTCACCAGTAGAAGCAGAAACCAAATCAATGCATCCCCAAGGTGTATAACCTCTTAAATCAACACCATCTAAAACAGCTTCATGCATTTGTTGGATATGACTTCTTAAATAGTCTATACGATAATCATCACAAACTTTTCCATCTTCGTCAATCTTATCATAAGCACCTAAACCATTTTCTACGACAAAGATTGGTTTTTGATAACGATCCCAGATTTCATTTAATGAATAACGAAGTCCAATTGGATCAATTTGCCATCCCCAGTCACTTGCTTTTAAGTATGGGTTTGGAACCCCACCTAAAATATTACCTTTACCAGTTCCTTTTGATTCGTCAGCAGTTTGGCAATTTGACATATAATATGAACATGTATAGAAATCAACAGGTCCTGCCGCTAAAATATCATCATCACCAGGTTCCATATGTACAGTAATGTTGTTGTCTTTGAAATATCTCTTGATATAGTTAGGATATTTTCCACGACATTGCACATCACTACAGAACCAGTTCATTAAATGCCCTTTTTGTTGGTTCACGATTTCATCTTCAGGATGACAAGTTAAAGCATAACTTGTTGCCATAATTTGCATACATCCAACTTGATTATTTGGATCAATTTCATGTGCCATTTTCACAGCTAAAGCACTTGCTAAAAATTGGTGATGTAATCCCTGGAAACGATTGTTTGGATTATCAACCTGATCCATAAAGTCCATAGCTTTGATTTCATTTAAAATTCCCTGTGATAAGAATCCACCCATTGGTGTTGTTGCACTATTGATTTCATTGAATGTCAACCAATATTTCACTTTACCTTTATAACGTGTAAAAATAGCTTTACAGAATCTTAAATAACAATCAATCATTCTACGGTCTACCCATGAATTCCATTTCTTTGTCAGATTAAATGGAACTTCATAGTGAGAAATAGTGACCATTGGTTCAATACCATATTTTAAGCATTCATCAATTAAGCTTTCATAAAATTTTAATCCTTCTTCATTTGGCTGTTCTTCATCACCATTTGGAAAGATTCTTGTCCATGCAATTGAAAAACGATACATTTTAAATCCCATTTCAGCAAATAATGCAATATCTTCTTTATATCTATGATAATGATCAATTGCATCATGACTAGGATAAAAAGTTCCTTCTTCTAAAACTGGTGTAATTCTTTTACTTGTTGTTGCTGTACCACCTGTACAGATATCTGGACAAGAAATACCTTTTCCGCCTTCTTGCCATCCACCTTCTAATTGATTAGCAGCAGTTGCTCCACCCCAATAAAATCCACTTGGGAAACTCATATCTTTCATTCCTCCTTTTTCCATATTATAATCAATATTCCCATTTTTTCATATTCATTTTCATAACTTGAAAGTCTTTAACCTATATATCTTGACTGCCCAAAAGCTAAAATCAAAATAAAGATTGGGTAAAAGAAAAATAATCCTAAGGCAAATAATAATCCATGCCCAAAAGCATAAGATAATCTCATAAGGAGATAAATGATAAATATGATATTAATAAAAGGAATCAAGGCTATCAACATTGTCCATCCAGAACTTGTAACCATCTTACAAAAAGAATAAATATTATAAATAGGAATCAATGCATACCATCCTTTTAAACGAGCCTTTTTGAATAATTGCCACCACGCTATGATACTTATTAATGATATAATGAATCCACCTGTTAAAAATATCTTTGAAAATTCCTGCATCATAATCCTCTCCTTTTTTCTTATTATAGCATAAAGGACTATTGACAATAACAATAGTCCAATAATCTTAAATCAAAACCAGATGATTTCTTCTTATTTTCAAACACTGAAATAAATTTTATATAGGCATTGACATCAAAATAAATCTATTCCAAAGCCCCTTTAACTTTCTTTCTTGTTAAGAGTCTATTTTGTCTATTAGCTAAAGCATCTTTTCTTCCTTGAAGCAAAATCTTTCTTCCTGCTTCATTTCTTGTATAAATCAATTGATATTTTCCTATATAAGGCTGCATACACTGCGCAAAAATCATCGCATCTTCTTTACGTTTAGAAAAAATATCAGGAACGGCAAAATATCTATCCATCTTATTTCTTTGATGTTTGTTGTAAAGGATATAGCGTTGATTATCAATTTCATCAAAAAATTCATTCACACATTTTGCAAATAAAGCCTTATCATGAGCAGTTCCTCCACTTAAATAAATAGAGTATAAAACCGCTTGTGATTCTGTTTGTACACGACAATTTAACATTTCAAACAAATGCATATTTAACATAGCCTGATAAATGCCATCACCAAAAGACTGTAAACGATTCAAAGGATTCATCCATGTAAATACTTTTTTTAATCTCCATAACACGCTCACAACACCAATGAAAATACAAGAAAATAAAACATAAATCATAGACTTGCTTTGAATGTGTAAAAGCATTGCTAGTACACATATCAAAATACCTGTAAGTACAAAACTCAGTATAGTTAATAACACATGTCTAATCGCATCATACAATAAGACACTTGTCATATTTTGATCTTCTATGTCTACTTCTTCAACAACTTCAATCTTATCATATATAGCTAAAGAACGATCCCATCTTTCTTTTAACTGTTCTCTTTGAGAGGATAATTCTAACATTTTTTGATTGGTTTTTTTAATATGTGAACGATCTAATGGATACTGAATTGCAGTCAATCTTTCAATACCATTTTCAATAAAGTCTTTATCATAATGAAGGCCTAAGAAATGTTCCATCCTTCTTCTCAAGTTTTCAAAATCACTTTCAGTCTGATTAATCTCCTGTCTATGATTGATAATTCCTTTTTGAGGAGGAACACAGACAAGATGCCAGATATGACTCACTTTATCAGGATTTTTATGATAGGTACGAATGGCTCTTCCACGCATTTGATTACTTAACATAAATGAACCAACAAAACTTGCGAGAATTAAAGTATTTACGCAAGGTGAATCCCAACCTTCACCAAGCAATGACTTTGTCCCAATTAAAACTTGAATATCTTCCTGTTCAAATAAATCACTCACTGCTTCTATGATTTCATGATGATTTCCTTTCACATTCACTTTAACATAATCATCAATGGCCTTAAATGGCTGAAATGTCATTTCTATTTGTTGTGAGACAAGTTGTCTTAATTGATTTTTTAAAAAAGCAGGAATGATAATCATAGATCCACATAAGACTGCCAAATGAAATGGTTGATGATGTTGAATAGTTTCTCTTCTTAACATTTCAAAGAAAGGAAGAACCCCTAAAGCATGCACACTCATTGTATCATCACCAATAGCTTTTTCATATTCACCTTTGATATAATCCGTTAAAATTAATAATTTTAACTCTCTATTCATATGTTTGTATTCATGGCATACAATATCTCGAATACTTTCACATTTTCCAACCGAAGAAATCAGCATCTTTTCAAAAGCAATATCAACTTGCATAATGACTTTCTTTTTCTCAATCAATCCATGTGATTTGACATATTTGTAAAGCTCTTCAAAATCTTCCTCATTGATAATATAAGAATCCCTGTCATCAAAGAAAAATCCCTGCAATAAAATTTCCATCCATTTTATAGACATCTTCTCCAACTTCTTTGTTCCCAATATTTTTAAATATTCTCTTGGATAAGAGAGTTGTTGACTTTCCAAGTAAATCAATAGAGAAGATAAATACGCTGGATTTTCTAATGCTTTATCTAAATCTTGAATAGATCTCACATATGGATGTGATAAAATAGCCTGTTGGAATTTTTGATGATGCATGAAAAATGAAAAAACATTTTGTACATCATCTTGAAATTCTTTCATCTTGGCTTCTTCTTTAGCTGTTGGATAATTAAAATAAACATAATCCTGATGTGGACACAGACTCCCTTCTTTGACTAATTCAGGTACTGTAATTTCTATGTCAATGTCTCCACACATATCTAAATATCTTGTCCACATGGCTATGGAAGAATCATATGGTGGTGTTGCAGTTAAGGAAATTGTAAAAACAGTAGTGATTTGCTTTTTAAAATCCTCCAACGCTTTCCACCATTCAGTTCTTAAATGATGACATTCATCTAAACATAATGTTTCTATTCCTGCTTCTTTTATAGCTTCAATTAAAGAAAAATCCTGATAATCTACATTTTCTTCATCTTCTTGATCTTTAACCTTTCGCATGGCACTATGAATAGATTGATACGTTGAAACATTAATCAATCGAAGATGTTTTAAATCCTGTGATATATATTCCTCACTTTTCAATCCTGCTTTTAAAAAAGCTTCTTTGATTCTTGTCACCCATTGTTGTCGAATAGTAATTGTTGGTACAAGAATTAATGCTGGTTTATTAACGCGTCTGATAATTTCAATACCTAAAGTCGTTTTTCCTGAACCAGGCGCAGCGACAATATGAATTTTATGATCTTTTTTATAAATATCTAATTGATTCAATACTCTTTGTTGATAATCTCTCCAAACACCTTGAAACTCTAATAT
Organism: Clostridium sp. AUH-JLR23; assembly: GCF_964238065.1. Taxonomy (NCBI): domain Bacteria; kingdom Bacillati; phylum Bacillota; class Clostridia; order Eubacteriales; family Clostridiaceae; genus Clostridium; species Clostridium sp. AUH-JLR23. The sequence continues at coordinate 82,712 of NZ_CAXSKY010000002.1, read as the reverse complement.
ATCTTGACAGTTCACCATCATCACCTCTTTTTCATTATATAATAAAAGACCGTTAATGACATCATTAACAGCCTTATTCCTTTATTTTCTAATCGCTTGAACAGCAATACAACCTGGTCCGCCTTGAGCTATAAAAACAGGAGAAAGATCATACATTTCAATGACTGTATTTTCAAAAACAGTCTGTAACTGTTTGACAACATCTTGAGCCTGTTTCAAAACCCCTGCATGTGTCACATAAATTTTAAAGTCTTCATTCACACCTAATTCTTGGAAAGCTTTCATAATTTCTTTAACAGCACTTTTAAAAGTCTTTTTCATAGCATATTTTTCTAATCTTTTAGCATCTTTTGTAGTTGTCATAATAGGTGTAATCTTCAACATACCACCAAGTGTTGCTGCAAGTGGTGTTAAGCGTCCTCCACGTTTTAAAAAGCCAAAGTCTTGAGGAATTAAAAATGATTTTTCACATGCAATGCTTTTATGTAATTCTTTCATAATATGATGAATATCCAATCCCTGTTCTCTTAAAGCAACAGCTTTTTCTACTAAGTACCTTTGTGGTCCACATAAAGTCATAGAGTTAATAACATGAATATTTTCACTATGCTCTACACTTTCTTTTGCACTCACTGTACTTTGATATGTTCCTGATAATCCATCAGCCATATTAATAACCAAAATGTCTTCCTCTGGATATTTTTCAAATAATTCCATTGTTTCACCAATAGAAGGCTGTGATGAACTAGGTACATGTCCTTCTTTGACAATATCTAAAAATTCCTGACTTGTCACATCAACATATTCTTTATAACTCTTTTTATCAGCTATAACATTTAAAGGAAGAACATCAACCCCTATTTTTTCTCCTTCCTTTGGTGATAGTAAAGCTCCCGTATCCGTAATAATCTTCATATCCAATCTCCTCGTATCCATAATCTCTTAATTATAAATTAACAAATATATATGGGAATGTCAATATAAATGTAGTTTTTAAAACCATATTTGATAGAGAAAAAATCAATTTATTTTTTTATTTCATTATTGCATAAATTATTTTAATTATTTATGTATAGGTGTATTATATTAGTAGAAAGAGAACTTTTTCATAAAAATTCTTGACCTTGTAGTTACTCTATAGTGTTTAATAAGGATGAAAGAAGGGAAAACATATGCTTACATTCATTAAAAAAATTGTTATTCATCAAAAGAAAGACTATTTACTTTTATTAAGTATCTTAACATTGATAGCTTCTTTTGAATTTTGTTTTATTGCCATGTATGATCATCTTTCGCGTTTAGATTTAAAAATTGACTGGATGACATTCAGGGCAATTGCCTTTATTCCATTTTTAACCTTAATGATAGCAGTTGTATTGAGTGTTTTTGTTGCGAAATATTTTATTCAAAATAAAAAACATGAATTTTCAATGTTATTACTTTTTGGAAGAAAACCCAAAGATTTATTTCTTTATCTGATAATTCAATATGGTATCATGTCTTTGATTGCTTTTTTTCTAGGATTCATTTTAGGTATCTTGATTATGAAAGGTATCAATATTTATCTGATCCATATTCATATGAATTATATTTTCCAATATCATTTCTTAAATACATTTTTCTTGTATACTTTCTTTTTAATCTTTACTGTGATCTTTATTTTAGCAATAAGTGCTCAACAGTTTACGGAGATTGATACTCATATTATAGAAACAATAAATCATAAGAATATGCAAAAAGTGACACCTTATATGATTTCTATGAGTCGTCATGATCAAAAACGTAAGGTTCCAACCGGTCAGATCATTTCATCCCTATTCACTCTCTATATCTTTTTCTACTCATTATATGCATTAGCGACTGATTCGTTATTTGAAAATAAATTCATTTATTTTGCATTATTTCTAATATCTATCGCTTCTATCGCTTCTATTATTAATACTTTCATTCCACTTTTATTCGATTTATTTCACTCAACACTTCTTCATCACCCACTCTTATTCAACAGCATATCAAGTTTTATTGATTTAACCAATCAGCTTGTTTCTATTGCTAATATTCATTCCATTGTCTTACCTACAATGTTTATTCTTGTATTAATGAGTGGTGACATGAGTTATATAACCCTCTTCATTATCCCGTGTTTTATTATGATGCTAATCATGTTGTTACTATGTTTTATTATCAAATATTCACTATATATCAAATCCATAATGCATATTTACGCAACACATTATGCTTTAGGTTATAGTCCAAGTAAACTTTTTCAAATTTCTATATTTAAAAATCTTTTATTTCTTATATTAGTTATCTTTATACCATTTGTTTACATCTATTCTTTAGGGGATTATATTATCACTCATCAATTTCTCACAAGCCAAGTGATGTATAGTTTAGAATGTTTATATTTGGTTTTATATACTTTGCTTATGATTTATATTATCTTGAAAGAAAGACACTGTATAAAGGAGGTCATCAACAATGTCAAATATCTTAATAGAGGCGAATAATATATCAAAAATATATGATCAGGATATATTCTTCAAACGAGGAAAAAATATCTATGCTTTAAATAATGTCAATTTCCAACTTCAAAAAGGTGACTTTATCTGTATTATGGGACCTTCTGGTTCTGGGAAGAGTACATTATTAAATTGTTTATCAACATTAGATCAACCTAGTCGTGGTGATATACAAATCTTTAATCAGTATATTTCTCAAATGCATAAAAATGACTTATGTGAATTTAGATATCAAAAATTAGGTTTTGTTTTTCAAAATCATAACTTAATTCCTTATCTATCTATTTATGATAATATTGCTGCTCCTATTATTCTAGGTAATCAAAAAAGTCAAGATATTGAAAACAGAATCAAAACTCTTGCGAAAGATTTAGAAATCGAAGGTATTCTTGATAAATTTCCACATGAATGTTCAAGTGGTGAATGCCAGAGAACCGCTATTGCACGTGCTTTAGTCAATGAACCAGAAATTCTATTTTGTGATGAACCTACAGGTAATTTGGATTCTAAGAATTCTCATAAGCTTTTAACAATTCTATCGCATCTCAATCAACGTGATACAACAATTGTTTTAGTGACACACGATCCTATGATTGCCAGTTATGGAAAAACAATGATGTATTTATATGATGGTGGTATTAAAGCTGTTGTCCAAAGAAATCAGGCAACGCAAAGGGAGTTTTTAGACCAAATTAACCAAGTCGTTCATCAAGATACATTGCTTTATGAATTTGATCAGACAAGTCCTTTACAATCTACCAATCCTGCTCCTACAACTGAAAAAATCAAAGTTGATAATCAAGATAAAGCATTTATATCCAGACAAACTGTTTATATGGTATTGGATGGATTCAAAAGTGATGAAAACATCTTAAAAAATAGTACACCACTTTATATTCATGGTACCCATATATCCTATCAGAATGTTCATCATGATGATATTGAATTTGATTTCAAGGATATTCAAGAAATCAGAATGGATTTAACTGCACAGTTTGTTATTTTTGGTATATATAGTGAATATGTCTTTCATATTCTATTAGATTGTGTCAGCCCTCAAGGAACATATAAACTTAAAGTAAAAAATAAAGATGATTTCATTCATATTATTGATTACTTCCATCAAAATCATGTTAAAGTTATTGATCCTCGACACATTGAAGATGCTTATCATCAATATCCTGATGATTATTCTCGTCAAAAATATTATAAAAGAACTCACAAAGATCTATTGAAAAAGAAATAAAAACCTGCTCATATGAACAGGTTTTTATGTTCTTCAATCATTCAAATGAATTCTCAGATTCTATTTTCATCTTGAGTATCTGTATATTTTAAGTCATCATATCATTATCAACTGATTAATAACCATTCTGACATAATGTCATTGAAGTCAGTCATCTTATCATCATGATTCTTTCATCTCTTACAATCTTTTTTTTGAATAATCTAACCCTAGATAAATGTTGGTAACTATATTTAAAATATATTGATTATATGGTCTTAAATGAAAATTCATTTGTAAAGTCACTATATCTTAGCTCACACATGGAGTTCATGATCTTCTTGTATATTCCCTTGAAAGTCGTTTTGTTATAGTAATTTTTATTCTGATCTTTCATCTTATATAGTCCAATGTAGTTCTTCAAATACTTGTCTGATATCCCTCTATATCCATGCAAAAACAATTCAATAGACGAATGCAATCTATTGACCTTATCCAATGTATATCCGTCCTTTTCTTTCTTGCCTGATGGAATCTTAATCCATTTAACCCCTAACTTTTTCATCAGTCCATGATATGAGCGAAGGCTGTCACTGACAACTGTACATTGTGAAGAGATTTTGTCTTTATATATTTCATAGAGATTCTTGGTATGTATTCTTCCTCTTTCTGATACCTGTATCACTTTATTGTTGTGTTCATCTATGGCACAGACAATGTTTCTCTTCTGATCGCTGATTCCTCTTTTCTTCTTTGATTCTTTATCTTCAACTGTTATTCCAGGATGTTTGACATCTGAAAGTTTTTCATCAAGGTAAACAACTCCATCTAGTATGCGATCTTTAGCTGTGAGAGAAGCACATACACTCAGTATCTTATGTCTCCACACAAGAGATGTATGTTCGCATATACCTGCAATATGAGCAGACTGTACAATGGTATCACCACGAAAGAGTGATTCCATATACAGATACCATTGATAGGCTTTCTTCTTTGAATATGAAAACAAAGTTCCTGTCATGGGCGAGAAAGTCTTATGACAATGTTTGCATAAATATCTTTGATTTCCATTTTTATCCTTGCCATATCTAATGATGTGCTCATGCCCGCAGTGAGGGCAAAAGGAACTATCAAATTCATCTGACAGTTCCTTATGTACTTCACCATCATAGATATGATTGATGATATGGTTATTGAGCTTTTCTCTAATGATTTCAATTTCATCATCAGTTGCATTATTGATAATGGAATCAATAATATCATTAAACATTTTATCAGTCATAATATCTTCACCTCGATATAAGTATAGCACTGATGAAAATATCATGTTTTATTTTAAAGGGCTTTAACACCGTTTTTATGGAGTTAAAATCAATTACCAACATTTAACTGAAGTTAAATTTTTTTGAATAAAAAATAAATATATTATTGGAATATAAATGATTATTCCAATAGGTAATATTTTTAAAAAGTGAGATTGTAAAAATGTGATAGAAGATAACATAAATGTTAATTGAGCCATATCAGCAGTAAATTCATAAAATGAGAATTTAGTAATTAATATAATGATAAAATATATAATATAGTAAAATAAGACTATTTTATCTAATGATGTAATATACGATAAGTGTATACTCATTCTATAATAAACAAAGAATATAGCAAGTAATAGCAAACTACTCCCTATCAGAACATTTGAAAATTCATTAAATTGAATAATCGTGCTAGTTTGATCGAACGCACCTATTGGAGCTATATATGTTAATAAATCGTTTTCTTTTAAATATATGGACACTGATATAACAACAATAAAGAAACAAATCTTTATAAAAAAATATATTTTTTCATTTTTACCTCCACTTGTCTTTATATTGTCATTTCATGTTCAGTATATTAAGTCTTATGATTCTTCAATAACTCCCATTAATTCTAAGATTCTATTTAAATCTTTAGTATCTGTATATTTCAAAGTAATCGTATGATCATCAACTTTAATTTTTGTACGGTATTTTTTACGTAATAATCCTTCTACATAAACATATTCTTGAGGTTTCACTTCTTTAGGTTTAGACTTTCTTGCTTCTTGAAGCTTGATTCCTTTGACAATATCTTCAACTTCTCTTACAGATAATTGTTGTTCAATAGCTTTTTTTGCAACTTCTAAAGCTTTCTTTTCATCAATAGTAATTAAAGGTTTGATATGTCCCATTGTGAGTGTGCCTTCTAAAACATAGTCCTGTAATTTTTGAGGCATCTTTAAAAGTCTAACAGTATTCGCTACATGAGCTCTAGACTTACCAATACGCTTTGCTAATTCTTCTTGCGTTAATTTGAGCTTTTTCATCATATTCTGATAAGCTTGAGCTTCTTCAATTGCATTTAAATCTTCACGTTGAATATTTTCCAGCAATGCAATTTCCATCATTTGCTGATCTGTAAATTCTACGATAATAGCTGGAACTTCTGTTAAACCAACAATTGAAGCTGCACGATAACGTCTTTCTCCAGCGACAATTTCATAACCTTGAATCGCTTCTTTTAAGATAATTGGCTGAAAAATCCCATGTTCTTTGATAGATTGTGCTAATTCATTCAATTTTTCTTCATCAAAATGTTTTCTAGGTTGATAAGGATTAGGACGAATCTGATCAATGGGAATCTGAACTTGTGCAAATTGAGATGGTTTTTTCTCAATTGCATCAATCATTGTTTGAATATCTTCACCTTGAAATAATTCATTTAAACCTTTACCTAAACCACTTTTTTTCTTTTTACTTGCGGCCATTTCGTTTCACCACTTCCTTAGCCAATTTGGCATATGCTTTTGCGCCCTCAGAATGAGCATCATAATCAAAAATATTTAATCCTTCAGATGGTGCTTCAGACAATTTAATATTTCTAGGAATCACAACATCATATACTTTTTCTCTAAAGTATTTTCTAACTTCCTGTGAAACTTCCACTCCTAAATTGGTACGTGCATCCAACATTGTAAGTAAAACACCTTCTATAGTTAAGTTTTCATTAAAAACCTTTTGTGTTAATAAAATTGTATTCAACAACTGTGTAAGTCCTTCTAAGGCATAATATTCACACTGTACAGGAATCAATACAGAATCCGAAGCGGTTAAAGCATTTGTATTCAATAAACCAAGTGCCGGCGGACAATCAATAATCACATAATCGTATTTATTTCTATATTCACCTAATGCCTTTTTCAGTCTTTGTTCTCTTCCAGATTTGACTTGTGAAAGTTCAATTTCAACACCAGCCAAATCAATATTTGCTGGAACAATGTCAAGGTTATCTACACCAGAAGGAATACTAATATCTTGAATAGGCATTTGCTGTGCGATAGCATCATAAATTGTGTATTCCAAAGATGCACGATCAACACCTAATCCCTGTGTCGCATTTGCCTGAGGATCAATATCAATTAATAAAACTTTTTTACCCATATATGCAAGAGCTGCACTTAAATTAACACTTGTTGTTGTTTTACCAACACCACCCTTTTGATTTGTAACAGCTATAACCTTTGACATTTTCTTTCCTCCTTATCTTTTTATTCCTATTTTCTCTCCCATAAGCACACGTGTTTCATCATTATTTTGAGAGTTTTTAATAATATCTTCATCTATAACAACTATATCTTTTTTAAACAAAACAACTATTGTTGATCCACCAAATTCAAAATATCCTTTTTCTTCTCCGCGCTGAAATGATGTCTTGGAATGATTCACAATTTTTCCTACCATCATTGCGCCTACTTCCATATAAATAACATCCCCAAAGTGTTGTGTATGTAACAACGAATATGAACGTGAATTCTGTTTATAAATGGGGTAATAATCATTCGCAACAGGATTAACAGTATGAAAAATACCAGGTATATAAATATCCTGTTCTTTTGTTCCATCATCAATATAACAATAACGATGATAGTCGTCTACCGTCAACCTAAAAATCAGACATGTTCCACCATCATATTCCTGAGATAACGATTGATTCTTCAATAAATCAGATAAAGAATAGACGGTATCCTTTATTGTTAAACATGTATCTTGATGAATTGGATAATAGGTTAATTTAGAATCTGCAGGTGCAATCAAAAGATCATGTTCCATACAAATAGGTCTTTCTTCTTTTTTTATTTTTCTAGTAAAAAAATCATTATAACAGCTATATTCCTGTTTTTCATATTGACTCATATCAATTTGATTTTGTTGAATAAACGGCTGTATCTTACGTTTTGAAAATCGACTATTCATATAACAGCCACCAATGTGGGTAATAAAAGGAAGGGTTAACACTTTTAGTGCACATCTTCCTAAAAAATGACTGTATAAAAATTTTAATAATTGATTTTGTCTTTGATTGACAATGAGTTCTTGTCCACTTCGGTCAAATATTCTCATAACATCAACAATCCTGTACAAATCAAAATACCCATAACAAGCATAACTAAAATGCCTTTTAAACCAGGTTTTCTTACTTGAAAATTAATAATAAATGCCCATGCGACAACAAACATAACCCATGCATATATACTATACGTCAACTCAGCTGTCAAAACATGTCTTAATAAATAGATAGCTGGGAAGATTAATGCTGCACTTGTGACAGGTAAACCTTGATAGTATTTTCTTTTTTCTGTGGTTTCTTTTTGTCGCATTTCTTCAACCACATTAAAATATCCCAGTCTGCTAATAGCACATAAAGCATATAACGCAAAGATAAAAAACCATAGCCAAGTTACACCACACACAATAGAATCCATCATGGTATAACCAATAATAGCTGGAAATATACCAAAACTAAACATATCAGCTAATGAATCAATTTGTATTCCAAATTTTCTTTCTTCTTCTGTTCTGTCTTTCTTTGTACGTGCCACCATTCCATCAAAGGAATCAAATGCACCACTTAATAATAAGCAAATAAGTGCTCCACTAAAATTCCCTTTAAATGCTAAATGTGTTCCAAATAAAGCACTGATTAAACTTAAATAAGTTAATATGACAGTATAATTATAAAAACCAATCATATCTTTCTCCCACACTTTTTATTTTAACGGTTGTATTATAGCATACTTCTCCTTGTTTTTATAGGACTTTTCTATAATAGAAGAAATTTCGTGAATTGTCTACAAAAAAAGAGTCCGATTTTTCGAACTCTTATGACATTAATCAATCATGATTGTGTTGTTGCTTTCAATAGCTTTCATATCCTGTTTTGGAATTGAAATTCTTAAAACACCATCTTCAAATTTTGCTTTAATATCACTCTGTGGAACACTTTCTCCTACATAGAAGCTTCGACTCATGCTTCCTGCATATCTTTCCTGTCGGATATATTGTCCATCTTTATTCTTTTCATCTTTATTCAAGTTCTTCTTAGCTGAGATTGTCAAATATCCATTGTCAAATGACAATTCCACATCTTCTTTCTTGAAGCCTGGAAGATCCACATCCAATTCATATGTTCCTTCTGTTTCTCTGACATCTGTCTTCATCACATTTCTTGAATGTTTTCCATACAATGGATTTTTCTTTCCAAAGAATTCCTTGTCAAAATCATCAAACCAGTCATCAAATAAACTTTCTCCAAAAATACTAGGCATTAACATATATATCACCTCTTATGAATAATTCTAAGCATTGTTAGAGAATGAACAATGTTTGATATGAGAAGTAAGGAATGCCTTTTTTATTCTCTTTCCTTATTTCTATTTATATTATAGTCCTCTATTTTAGCAGAGTCAAGTATAGAGTGCTAAAAACATTTTTTCACACATTATGTCAACATATAATCATATGAATTTATTAAAAATCTGTATTTACAAGAGTTTATCTAACTCCATTAATAATCTTGATTTCATTATCCTTAATTCTTCATTTGTAGGACAGTTAGAACCATCATACATTTTTTGCATTGGATACCACCAGACAGGTCCCTTACCATTATTACCATATTTTCCTAAATCACCATTGACTCTTGGAAATAAATGCCAGTGAAGATGTGTATCTCCATTTCCCAATAATTCATAGTTCATTTTTTCTGCATTAAAAGCTTTAGAAACTGCTTCAGCTACAATAGACATTTCTTCTAAAAACTTCATTTTTTTGATTGTTTCTAAATGAAATAATTCTGTTTTATGATCTTTATATAAAAATAAAGTATATCCCTTAAAATGCTGATTATCTCCAATAACCACATAACCAGTTTCAAGTTCTTTTACAAAATATGGATTTGTACCATTCTTTATCATTTTTATTCTGTCACAAATTAAACACATTTTAATCACCTCACTAAACTGGAATTTTCAAACCATCTTACTCATTATTAAAGCAATAATTAAAGCAATTATTGCAAATCCAACTATGGTTCCCAGCCATTTGACTATTTTCATTTTTGTAGGAATATAAGGTTTTAATTCTTCTGTATTGGGTATATCCCACGCTTTTGTATGTTCTACCCAATACCAGTCAACAAAAAATCTATCAAATAGTCCCATTATATACATTATAAATAAACTTTGAATAAAAATATTTCCAAACTCTTTTGCATCATTTATATAGCAAACCATTAATGGCACTAGAATAAAACAAGGTAAGTATAAAACTATAATTGATATAATGGTTTGTTTCTTTATTTCTTTTTGAGTAGTATATCCTAATTTTATTGCTTTTTCTTGAACATTCTTTTCGTAAAATACAGTAAATTTTTCAGGACCATTTGCTATACCAATAACACAAAACATTAAAAGTATAAAACATAATACTATACCTTCCATTAGTAACATTAGAATTAACATTAAAATCAACTCGCTTTCAAATTCCAATTTACTCATTTCTTCTATCACCTACTAATAGTATTTTAATTTATATCACTCATTTTTTGATTTCACTTTTGCCGGATTGCCTACTGCTATAGAATTGTTTGGAATATCTTTTGTTACAACACTTCCAGCACCAATAACCGAATTATCCCCAATAGTCACTCCCGGTAAAATAGTACAATTTCCTCCAATCCATACATTTTTACCAATAGTTACAGGTTTGCCAAATTCAATATCTGAAATTCTTTCATCTGGAACTAATGAATGACAAGCTGTATAAATATGGGTATTTGGTCCTATTAAAGTATGCTCTCCTATTTTTACAGGGCAAACATCTAATATGACACAACCATAATTAAGCATAACATTTTTTTCAATGAAAATATTATATCCATAATCACAAAAAAATGGTGGTTTAATCCAAAATTTTCCGTTAGTATTTATTAATTTTCTCATTAATCGTGATTTCATATTGATCTCATTAAAACTTCTTTTATTATACTTAGTACATATTCTATTTGCTCGTGCTCGTTCAAGAACAAGTCTAGGATTAGCAGGATTATATTTTTCTCCAGAAATCATTTTTTCTTTTTCTGTTTTCAATCTTATCATTCCTTTTTATAATTTTAAACTACCACTTATTTTTTGATTAAAGAATCTATTCCTAAACCAACACATAAACCTATACTTATCCCAAAACATATACATATAGGAATGTTATCAGTAAACAGTCCTATAATGACTCCTAGTGATGTTCCAATACACATTCCTATTGACATTCCTTCTCACATATATGTTTTTATTTCATCTTTATTTTTCAATAAATATATTTAACTTTCTGTTACTTTTTCCAACTTTTCTTTCATTGGTGTTAAAAACGGACGTATCGGTTCTAAAACTTTCATGTTTCTTAATAAAACCATAGCCATATTTCGATCTCTTTCCATAAAGTCATCAACAGCATACCATAATTGTTTTTGACAATCTTCTTGTCTATAATCTGAAAGTGAAATCAATGCATAACAATAAAAATAGGCGACAATATCAAAATCTAAACAGTGTCTTTTATGGTTATATTGAGGAATATTTGTTTCTAAAAATTGCAAAACTGTATCGACTGTATGTGGTTTTTTAGAAAAAGGAATCATTCTTTCATATTCTTTTTTTGTTATGGGAGCATGTGTTAGAGTTGCTAATTTACGACATAACTGCCATATTTCCTCAAAAGATGCACCAACTTCTTTGGCAGCTTCCATTAAAGGCAAGGTACTTTTAGCTACCCAAATATTCTCTCCTTGAAATTTTGGACCAGTTATAACAAATGTTTTATGATTCTTAATACAATCTTGAAGATAAGCCTCTTGCTTTTCTCGATAATCTCTTAATTCATCAATTGAAGGTATTTTCTTTCTAGCCATATTTTTTCTCCTATATCCCATATTATATCAACAGAAGATAAGCTATTCAACAAAATCACCACTTACAAAATCTCCTATAATCATTGTATTTAAAAAGAGAACATTTCTGTTCCCTACATATCAATTTGAATATGACTTCCTACTCTTTCTTTTACTTTTTCTTGCATGCGTTCTTTTGAAATTGTTATCCCATTGTATCCTTGTAAAGCATGTTTTTTAGCAAGTTCATCTGTATAATCTTTTAATCTATATACTGTAAATTTCTCTCTTGTATCAATGATATTCTTTTGATTCGTTGTTTCATAATGATTCATAAGTGGTACTAAAGTGACATTTTGAATAGACCACCCACTTCCATCTTTTTTAAAATCACATGTCAGCATTCCACCTAATTGAGAATCTTCTTCTAACATTCCACTAATAAAATTACCCAAACTATATGCTACAAGTGTTTGATGACCATCTTGACCTTCAATCCATTCTACAGGCTGTAAAGTATGCGTATGTGTTCCTAAAACGATATCAACACCTAAATCAGCTAAAAACTTCGCATTTTTCTTTTGAAATGGTTGTGGCTCCAAATCATTTTCAATACCCCAATGACAAGATACAATCACAATATCACTGATCTCCTTTGCATTTTCTACATCGTTTTTCATTTTTTCTTCATCAAAATCATTAATACAATAAGATGGATAATCTTCTGTATAATTTAACATCTGATTATATGCTAAAAAAGCTATACGTAAACCATCCTTTTCAACAACCTGGATCTGATCACGTTCTTCTTGAGACTGATATAATCCAATATAATGCATATCCTGATAATTTTTAAAAACCTGGATAGAATGCTGGATTCCTTCATATCCTTGATCTAAGGCATGGTTAGTAGAACCATTGACAATATCAAACCCAACATCATGTAAATTCTTTGCCATAGCATCAGGAGTATTAAAATAAGGATAGCCAGATGCTTTGCCCCCACCTAATATTGTTTCCTGATTGACAAAAGCCAAATCAGCCTGTTCAATATATGGCTTTATATTTGTATAGTAGGATGAAAAATCATAATCATCATCCGTTTTTGCTTCATCCAATAATCTTTGATGCATTAAATTATCCCCAACGGCGACAAACGAAACTGTATCATCTTTTTTTGGTTCCTGAACTTTTTCTTTTTTTGGTGTATTTTGACAGCCAGAAATCAATACAACAGATATCAATAATTGGATAATCTTTTTCATTTATTTAGTTGTACTCCCAAATCCACCATTACGAATCTCATTTGCATCATCATCTTCAACAAGACCATATTGCATAAAGATTCCTTGCGCAATCCCTTGTCCAGGTAAGACTTCTACAGTTTTATTTTCATTTGTATCATTTGTCATCTTAATAAAGATATGCCCCTCATTATCTGAATAAAAATAATCACTATCAATAACTCCCACTGTATTGTTTAATTGTAGACGATACTTAAATCCTAGTCCACTTCTAGGATAAATCATTAAAACCCATCTTTCATTCATTTCACAACGAATACCAGTTGGAATCTTGATTGTTTCCTGTGGTTTTAAGCATATATGAATAGGTGTATAAAAATCATATCCCGCTGAGCCTTTAGTCGCACGTTTAGGTAATTGAATAGAATCATAAACAGATTGAATCTGTTGCTTAGAAGCATATGCATCATAATCTAAATAAGCTTCCTCAAATTGTTGATAAGATACTTTATAAAATTTTGCTGTTGTCATATTGTTCTCCTTAACCTTCATAATATTCTTCTAATGTTTTGTTTTCCTGATGTAATTGTGTAGCTAAATCTACACCTACATAACGAATATGCCATGGTTCATACCCATAACCTGTAATACGTACTTTATCTTGAGGATAACGCAAAATAAAGCCATATTTATAAGCATCACTTTCAATGAATTTTCCCAGTGGACTATCAGCCACTTTTTCACTTAAACGATCTCCATCCATAGTATAGGATATATCTACACATAAGCCTAGTTCATGTTCACTACGACGAGGATAGGCATTATATTGAATAGCATGCTCTTGGCCAAACACTTTTACAGAATTATCCCAATAAAGCTGTTGTGTTTCTGGTTCACGATAGCCTGAGATAGTATAAATCTCAATGCCTTTTTCCTTGGCTGCCTGATAAAATTGCGTGTATGCCTGATTCGCTTCATGACGCAACTTTTGACTACAATCAATCACTTTTTCTAAATCATCAGGCTTCCATCCCTCAGGTATTTCATGTAACTTATTGACAAGAACAGTCACATCATCAGGATTTTCAACAATATCCGCCTGTGCTGTGATAGGATTAATCAAATCCCCCACATATTCCACAACATCTACAATCAAATCCTTTTGAGCTTTATTTCCAGCCTGATCTTCGACAGAATAATGGACAGTTTTCTTTCCTACTGAAGATGTATCTATATCACTGTAGCTCACCTGATCCATTAAATCACCATCTTGTAAATCGCTGGCTTTTTCAATATAAAGACTATAATCAAATGTATCATTTAATGCTATTTGAACTCTTGATTTTGTTAATGTTAAAACAGGAGCTTCCTTGTCTTGTGATTGACATCCTGTTAACATAAACATAAAAGAGAGTATCCCTATGACAATTTTTTTCATGACTACCTCCATAACATAACGGCTTATTAAAACTATACCCTTACTTAGCTACCATTATAAACCAATTCTACGAAAAATTCCTTAATATTTACTTAATTTATTTCATTTGACAACATTCACACAAATTCATATAATATCGTCATAAAAAAGGAGGATATTTCTATGCAATATGCTATTATTTTTTCAAGTCCAACAGGAAATACACAAATGTTGGCTGAAACTATTAAAAATCATATAAAAGGAGAATGTTGTTATTATGGAAAGGCTGACTTAGCACCATTGATGGCTGATTATATTTTTGTAGGTTTCTGGACAGATAAAGGAACATGTGATGAATCAATTCAGGATTATTTAAAACAACTCCATCATCAAAAAATCTTTTTATTTGGAACTGCTGGTTTTGGTGGTAGTCAAGAATATTTTGATGGTATTTTAAAACGTGTCCAAACAAACATTGCTGATGATAATCAAATTGTGGGACAATTTATGTGTCAAGGAAAAATGCCTATGAGTGTCAGACAACGTTATGAACAAATGGCACAAAAACAGCCGGAAAAATTTATTCCTATGATTGAAAATTTTGATCAGGCATTATCACATCCTAGCCCAGAGGATTTACAATCATTTATCCAACAACTTTCAGTCATTCAATAATCGAGATCATCATAGGATTCATACTTATGATGATCTTTTTATCTCTTTAATCATATGAATATTACAATTTTTTTAAGTATTTTTTACATTCTTTTTATATTTTTGTGGTAATATATACACGTTAGGAGGGGGATATATGCCAGCCATATATACACATTATTGTTTTGGGGAAGAAATGAAAAAAGTTTATTCACCCCATCTTCAAAAAATCATTCAAGACAATATTGAACTTTATGAAATAGGTTTACATGGTCCTGATATTTTTTTCTATTATCAGATTTATCATCATAATGATTTAAATCGTTGGGGAAGTGCCATGCATAAACAAAAAGCTTATGACTTATTTGAAAATTCTCGTCATGTTATTTTAGAAAAAAGTCATAAAGAAGCCAAAATAGCCTATATGTTAGGTTTTATTGCTCATTTTGCATTGGACTACGAATGTCATAGTTATATTGAAAAGAAAATGCAAGCTTCACATGTTTCACATTCCTTAATTGAATGTGAAATGGATAAATATTTATTGATCAAGAATCATCAAAAACCATTATATACAGATTTAACTCAGCATTTACATCCCACTATGGAAAATGCCAAAGTGATTCAAACTTTTTTTAATCAATTTAGTGTTCAACAGATTTTATCAACATTAAAATCCATGAAAACATATAATCGTTTTCTAGCAAGTCATAATCCATTCATCAGAACATTAGTGAAAGTCTTTTTATTGATTTCAGGTAAATATAAAGGTTATCGTGGATTGTTGATGGATCAAAAAGACCACGAATCATGCAAAGATAGTAATCTACGTTTAGAAAAATTAATGAAAAAAGCCATTCCACACTGTCTTGAACTCAGTGAAAATTATTATACATACTTAACAAAAAACGAACCACTCAGTCATGATTTTTTAGCACATTACAGTGCTCAAGAGGGTTGGGAAAATATTCCAGTATTATCGTATGAAAAGGAGAAAGAATATGACATCTAAAACAACATCTTTAGAAAAGAAGTGGATTATGTATGATATTGGAAACTCTGCTTTTACATTACTTGTATCTACAATCATGCCTATTTATTTTAATTTCTTAGCTGACAGTGCACATATTTCTGAAACAAACTATTTAGCTTTTTGGGGGTATGCAACATCTATAGCCACAATCATTACAGCTATTCTTGGTCCTATATTAGGAACTGCTTCTGATTTTAAAGGATGGAAAAAGAAGCTGTTCATGGTTGCTTTACTCATTGGCGCATTGGGTTGTATTTTACTTGGTTTTACTTCATCTTGGTTATGGTTTTTATGTTTATTTGTGATTGCAAAATCTGCTTATTCATTAAGCCTGGTTTTTTATGATTCTATGCTTATAGATATTACAACTCCAGAACGTATGGATAATGTTTCTGCTAAAGGATATGCCTGGGGATACATTGGAAGCTGTATACCTTTTATAGCCAGTTTAGCCCTTGTATTATTCTATGAACAACTTTCATTAACAATGGAAACAGCTATGAGCATTTGTTTTCTTTTGATTGCCTTATGGTGGTTATTATTGTCAGTTCCTTTAATTCTAGGATATCATCAAACATATTATTTAGAAAAAGAAAACCATTATGTTAAAGCGAGTTTTCTACGTTTAAAAAATATCTTTATAGAATTAAAAAACAATCCAAAGGTCTTATTCTTTTTAATAGCTTTCTTCTTTTATATTGATGGTGTTTATACCATCATTGATATGGCTACGGCCTATGGAACAGCTTTAGGATTAGATACAACTGGTTTATTATTAGCGTTGTTATTAACGCAAATTGTGGCGTTTCCAGCTGCTTTAATTTTTGGAAAATTAAGTTCGTCTATTGAAAATACAAAACTCATCAAAATATGTATCTTTGCTTATTTCCTTATTGCATTATATGGAATCACTCTCCAACAACAATATCAATTCTGGATTTTAGCTGTTGGTGTTGGAATCTTTCAAGGAGCTATTCAATCATTATCACGTTCTTATTATGCAAAAATCATTCCAGCCAATCGTTCTGGTGAATATTTTGGTTTATATGATATTTGTGGTAAAGGGGCATCATTCATGGGAACAACTCTTGTTTCCCTTATTTCTCAAGTTACAGGTATGATGAATATAGGTGTAGGTTCATTAGCTATCATGTTCTTCATTGGTTTTGTATTCTTCAAAAAAACAGAAAAATTGCATCAATAATTTTAGACTCTTTATATGGAGTCTTTTTTATTACAGATAAAAACGGATGTCACCAAAATATGACACCCATTTTTCTTTTATTAAATTTTTGTTATATCAATAAGTGATGTATCACCATGATGTCTTTTTTCAAGACAGTTAATTAATGCTTGAGCTGTATCCAATGATGTATAAATTGGAATACCTGCTTCTACTGCAAAGCGACGAATCATAAATCCATCTTTTAAATTATTGTTTCTTGTTGGTATATCAATGATTAAATCAACTGTATCAGTTAACATTAAATCAAAGATTGTATTTTTCTTATCAGCAATATAATTGACAAGATGAGCAGGAATTCCATGTTCAATAAGATACGTAAATGTTCCAATTGTTGCATAAATGTCATACCCAAATTGATGATATTGTTTTGCAATTGGTAAGAATTCTTCTTTGGCACTATCTTTAATCGTACAGATAATATTCTTTTTCTTTGGCAAATCAATACCTGTCGCAATAAATGCTTTATAAATGGCTTCATCAAAGTCTTTAGACACACCTAAAACTTCTCCTGTAGATTTCATTTCAGGGCCTAAGCTGATTTCTGCACCAGTAATCTTTTCAAATGAGAAGACTGGCATCTTAATAGCCACTGTTTCTTTTTCTTTAGCCAATCCATATTCATATCCTTGTTCCTTGATTGTTTTTCCCATAATGACATGTGTTGCGACATCTACCACAGGAATATCAGTAACCTTAGAAATATAAGGAATAGTACGTGAAGAACGTGGGTTCACTTCAATAACATAGACTTGATCTTCATAAACAATAAATTGAATGTTAATCAATCCAATGACATGTAACGCTTTTGCTAGTCTTTGTGTATAATCCACAATCACATCTTTAATTTCCTGTTTAATCTTTTGTGGTGGATATACTGAGATACTATCTCCACTATGCACTCCTGCACGTTCGACATGTTCCATGATACCTGGAATCAATACACCATGTTCATCACAGATAGCATCGACTTCAACTTCTTTACCAGATAAATATTTATCAATTAAGATAGGATGTTCCTGATATTGACGATTAATGATTTCCATGAATTTCTTGATGTCACCATCATTTAAAGCAATTTCCATTCCAGCTCCACCTAATACATAAGAAGGTCTGACAAGCACTGGATATCCTAAACGATTGGCTACTTCTAAAGCTTCTTCTGTTGTGAAAACTGTTGAACCTCTAGGACGATCTATATCACAACGCTGTAAGATTTCATCAAATCTTTCACGGTCTTCAGCAGCATCTACATTATCAGCTGATGTTCCTAAAATAGGAACTCCCATTTCCATTAGAGCTTTTGTAAGCTTGATGGCTGTTTGTCCACCAAATTGTACAATGGCACCATCTGGTTTTTCTAAACGCACAATACTTTCTACATCTTCAGGTGTCAATGGTTCAAAATACAGACGATCAGCTATATCAAAGTCAGTTGATACTGTTTCTGGATTATTATTCACAATAATTGTATCATAGCCAGCCTCCTTTAACGCCCAGACACAATGAACAGAACAATAATCAAACTCTATCCCTTGTCCAATACGGATTGGTCCTGAACCTAAAACCATAATTTTCTTTTTATCATCACGAGGATCAACTTCATTATGTTCTCCATATACAGAATAATAATAAGGTGTTGTTGCATCAAATTCAGCTGCACATGTATCTACTGTTTTATAAACAGCTTCAATATGATGATCTAATCTCATTTGATGAATATCTTGAGTTGTATGATTTGTATACTTAGCAATAATTTGATCTGGGAATTCTAATCTTTTAGCAAGTTTTAATAATTCAACAGTCAGTGGTTCTGTTTTTAATTGTTGTTCGACTTCCGTTAAATGTTTGATTTTATCAATAAACCAGCAATCAATACGTGTTATATCATGAATTTCCTGTTCACTCATTCCTTGTCTTAAAGCCTGTGCTACTACAAAGATACGATGATCATCAACATCTTTTAATTTGACTTTTAATTCATCTAATGAAAGTCCATCGACTTCAGGAATATGTAAATCATAAACATTTTGTTCGAGAGAACGTAAAGCTTTCATAAATGCACCTTCAAAATTATGAGCAATACTCATGACTTCTCCTGTGGCTTTCATCTGTGTTCCTAGTTTTCTAGATGCCCCAACAAATTTATCGAATGGCCATTTTGGAATCTTACAAACAATATAATCTAACGTCGGTTCATAAGAAGCATATGTTTTTCCAGTAACTGCATTTTTAATTTCATCCAATGTATAACCTAAAGCAATTTTCGCTGCCAGTTTGGCGATTGGATAACCTGTTGCTTTTGAAGCTAAAGCTGAAGAACGCGAAACACGTGGATTAACTTCAATAACGCAATATTCAAAACTATCTGGATTTAAAGCATACTGCACATTACATCCACCTTGAATATTTAAGGCTGTAATAATATTTAAAGCCGAACTTCTTAACATCTGATATTCTTTATCAGATAAAGTTTGACTTGGTGCCACAACAATACTATCTCCCGTATGTACACCAACTGGATCAAGGTTTTCCATATTACATACTGTAATACAGTTACCATGTCCATCACGCATCACTTCATATTCAATTTCTTTCCATCCAGCAATACTTTTTTCAATGAGGCACTGACTCACACGTGATAAACGCAATCCATTAGAACAAATATGATGTAATTCTTCTTCATTATTGGCAATTCCACCACCTGTTCCTCCTAATGTATATGCTGGTCTAATAACAACTGGATAACCAATTTTATTCGCAAACTCAATGGCTTCATCTACATGATTCACGACAATTGAAGCAGCACATGGTTCTCCAATCTTTTCCATTAATGTTTTAAACTCTAATCTATCTTCAGCCAGTTTGATTGTATCTGTTGAAGTCCCAATCGTACGGACATGATGTTTTTCTAAGAATCCTTCATCAGCCAAAGCCATCGCAATATTTAAAGCATTTTGTCCTCCAAGCGTTGGTAAGATACTATCTGGTTTTTCAACTTCAATTAAATGTTTGACAACCGGTACAGTTAAAGGTTCTATATAAACCTTATCAGCAATATCTTTATCTGTCATGATTGTGGCTGGATTGGAATTAATGAGTACAACTTCTATTCCTTCTTCTTTTAAAGCACGACAAGCTTGTGTTCCTGCATAATCAAATTCAGCAGCTTGTCCAATAATAATTGGTCCAGACCCAATCACTAATACTTTTTGAATATCATGATTTCTAGGCATTTTGATTTCCTCCCATCATTTTGATAAATTCGTCAAATAAATATGATGTATCTAATGGTCCAGCACATGCTTCTGGATGAAACTGCACTGTTTTAATTGGTTTTTGTAAATATTCAATACCTTCAAGCGTTCCATCATTGACGTTCTGGAACCACATTTTTGCGACTGTTGGATCCAAAGATTCATCTTTGACGACATAATTATGATTTTGTGTTGAAATATAAACACGATTTGTCTTTAAATCCTTAACTGGATGGTTAGCTCCATGATGTCCATAAACCATTTTTTGAGTTTCAAATCCATGTGCCAAAGCCATGAGCTGATGTCCTAAACAAATCGCAAAAATAGGCATTTCACTTTGACTTAATATTTTCATATTGTCAATAATATCTAAACATTCAGATGGATCACCAGGCCCATTAGAAAGCATGATACCATCAAAATGTCCATCAAGAATCGTTTGAGCAGATGTATGTGCAGGGAAAACTGTCACTTCACAATCTCTTTTCACCAATTCTCTCGCAATATTTTTCTTGGCACCAAAATCATATAAGGCAACTTTATATTTTCCTTGACCCAAAACATAAGGTTTTGAGCATGTTGTCTGATCAACAACACCGCTAACTTTATATTCACGAATACGTTTTAAGACTTCTTCAAGGTCTTCATAATGATGTGTTGTAATTAAACCATTCATACAACCTTCATTTCTAATTAATTTTGTGATAAAACGTGTATCAACACCTTGAATACCTATAATATCATGTTGTTTTAAATATTCTTCTAAATCCATATTCTTTCTAAAATGACTGCCAAATCTTGCCAATTCATTCACAACAAAACCTTCTACATAAGGTTGATTAGATTCCTGATCTTCCAAGCAAACACCATAATTTCCTATCATAGGATATGTCATGACAACACTTTGTCCAACATAAGAAGGATCAGTTAAAACTTCTAAATATCCAGTCATAGAAGTATTAAAAACAAACTCACTGATGACTTCTTTATTTCCACCAAAGTGTTCACCTTCAAAAACATGTCCATCTTCTAATATCAAATATGCTTTCATCGTTACCTCCTTGTGTCATAAAAAAACATATCAATAATGATATGTTTTTAAGAAATATAAAAAAATGAGAAAAGAGAAGCATCACAAAGAATTGTTTTCAGCGTTAGTGTCTTCATCATATTTCTCATTCCTTTCCTTAGTTCTCGTATAGTATAGTCAAAATTCTACGAATTATCAAGATATTTTTAAAAATTTTTATTACCATAATTTTAAATTATTAATAATTATTCATTAATTGCTTTTTCTCCTGTTTCACGCGTACGAATTTTGATAGCATTATCAAGCTTATAAGTAAAAATCTTACCATCTCCTACTTCTCCAGTATAAGCCGCCTGACAAATCGCTTCAATCGTTTTTTCAGCCCATTCTTCACTGCTGACAACAATTTCAAATTTAATTTTTGGTAACATGTTCACTTCAACTTCCTGACCACGAACATATTCTGTATAGCCATGTTGCAATCCACATCCCATCACTTGAGATACTGTCATACCATTGACTTGGATACGAGCAAGTGCTTCTTTGACTTCTTCATACTTTTCTTCTCTTACAATTGCTTCAACTTTAATCATATTCACTTTCCTCCTAATCTAATCCATTAAAAGACGGATAAGCATTTTCCTGATGTTCAGAAATATCCAATCCTTTTTGTTCTTCTTGTTTAGAGACACGAAGGGTTGTGAAACATCTGACAATAGCAATACAAATCAATGTCCCTACCACTGCCACTGCAATCGTAATAAGAATACTTGCTAATTGAGCTAAAAACAATTGAGTATCACCAAAGAACAAACCATTCCATCTGGCAACATCGTTAATAGACGTTTGTGTAAACAATCCTGTCGCAATACCACCCCAGATACCGCCAATACCATGACATCCAAAAGCATCCAAAGCATCATCATAGCCCAATTTCTGTTTCACTTTAGAAATCATCAGATAACAGATAGGACTACCAACCAATCCAATAATGATAGATGCCCAGATAGGCACATATCCTGCTCCTGGTGTAATAGCGACAAGACCGACAACCATACCTGTCACACTTCCTACCAACGTTGGTTTTCCACTCATGAATACATCCATCAGCATCCATGATATCATTCCAGCAGCTGCTGATAGACCTGTTGTCATAAAAGCATGAACAGCTAATTCATTAGCCTGTAAGGCACTTCCAGCATTAAAGCCAAACCATCCAAATAAAAGTAAGCTAGCACCTAAGACAACAAATGGAATATTATGTACATGATATTGTACACGTAAGTAATCTTTACGTTTTCCTAAAACAATACATAAAACCAGCGCACTGACACCAGAACTGATATGGACAACATTTCCACCAGCAAAGTCTATTGAACCAATCTTCGCTAAAAAACCACCAAGGCCCCAAACCATATGAGCCATTGGATAATAAACAATCACTGACCAAAGAATAATAAACAAAAACAAAGCTTTAAATTTCATACGTCCAGCAACTGCTCCAGTAATTAAAGCTGGTGTAATAATGGCAAACATCATTTGAAAAATGGCAAACTCTAAATGAGGAATTGTGGATACATAATCTGTTGTACTTCCTTCGATGCCCTGTAGACCTAACCAGCTGAAATCTCCAATGATTCCAAAGTGATCATTTCCAAAAGCCAGTGAGTATCCAAATAATGCCCACATCACTGCTGCAATCCCAATGACAAATATAGAAGTCATCATTGTATTGACAACATTTTTACGGCGAACAAGTCCACCATAAAAGAATGCAAGTCCCGGTGTCATTAATAACACCAGGGCACTACATATTAACATAAAACCAATATCCCCTGAATTCATATCATAGACCCCCTAACTTTATTTATTATTCATTCATATAGCTATATCCCATTAAGTATTGATCAACTTCTTTGGCACATTCATTACCTTCAGCGATAGCCCAAACAACAAGAGATTGACCACGATGCATATCCCCTGCAACGAAAATCTTCTCTTCCTTTGTCGCATAACTCTTTGGCATTGTCGTCACAACTTGACGTTGATTTACCGATAAATCAAACTGTTCTTTGATATCGTCTTCAATACCTACAAATCCTGCCGCAATCAACAATAAATCTGCCTTTACTATTTTTTCACTATCTTCTTTTTCAACCCATTGACCATCAACCATTCTCCCCTGAACAGTTTTCACAGCTTTGAGTTGTCCATCTTCTTCAATACATTCTTTAATCGTTGTTTCATAAACACGTGGATCTTTCTTAAAAACAGCCAGACTTTCTTCTTGTCCATAGTCTGTTTTCAATTCATCTGGCCACATTGGCCAAGGACGTGTGTTTTGATGAGGTGGACATGGCATCATTTCTAGTTGTGTAACTGATGCACATCCCTGACGAATACATGTTCCAACACAGTCATTACCCGTATCTCCACCTCCTACAACAACGACATGCTTTCCTTTGGCATCAATACGTAAAGGACTTTGATTTAATAAATCTTGTGTTACGCTTTTGAGAAAATCCACTGCAAAGTAAATGCCTTTAGCTTGTCTCCCTGGTACATTTAAATCACGTGCTTTTTTCGCTCCACAACATAACACAACTGCATCATATTCTTTTAATAATTCTTCTTTCGTTATATCTTGTCCAACATGAACATTGGTATAAAACTGAACCCCTTCTTCTTTCATTAATTGAATACGACGTTCAATAATCTGTTTTTCAAGTTTCATTTGAGGAATACCATACATCAATAATCCTCCTAAACGATCATCTTTTTCAAAAACACTGACCTGATGTCCACGTTGATTTAATTTATAGGCTACCGTTAATCCTGTAGGACCACTGCCAATAACAGCTACTTTTTTAAATGAACATATTGGCGACTGTTCAGCTTTCATCAATTGATTCTGATAAGCCTTTTCAATAATAAATAATTCATTATCTTTAATGGTCACGGCATCTCCATGCAATCCACATACACATGCCTTTTCACATAATGCGGGGCACACACGTCCTGTAAACTCTGGGAAGGGATTTGTTTTTAATAGACGTGAAAGTGCACGTTCATCATTATGGTGAAAGATTTCATCATTCCACTCAGGAATGAGGTTATGTAAAGGACAACCTGTAACCATATGATTGATTTCAATAGCTGATTGACAAAACGGAACACCACAATTCATACAGCGAGCTCCTTGCTGACGACGTTTTTCATCAGAAAGAGGGATGTGGAATTCCTGAAAATCAGCGATTCTTGTTTCTGGTGATTCAGTGAAATTATCTTCTCTATCAAACTCTAAAAATCCTGTAGCTTTTCCCATACATTACCCTCCTATTGATGAACTTCTTTAAAGGCCATTAATGCAGCCTCATCATGTGAATAGCCTTGTTTTTCAAAGCTTTCAATATTATCTAACATACACGCATAATTAACTGGCACAATCTTTTTAAAATGTGGTATCCATGCTTCAAAACTTTCCAAGATATCTTTAGCCAGTAATGACCCTGTATATTGCACATGTTTTTGTAATAACAATTTTAAATCTTCTATATCCTTATGCTGTTTGACTTCCTGCATTGTGACTAATTCTTTATTTAAACGTAAATATAAATCATGATCTTTATCTAAGACATAAGCGATACCCCCGCTCATTCCTGCCGCAAAGTTCTTTCCTGTTTTTCCTAAAA
This sequence comes from Clostridium sp. AUH-JLR23, assembly GCF_964238065.1. Taxonomy (NCBI): domain Bacteria; kingdom Bacillati; phylum Bacillota; class Clostridia; order Eubacteriales; family Clostridiaceae; genus Clostridium; species Clostridium sp. AUH-JLR23. The sequence continues at coordinate 57,157 of NZ_CAXSKY010000002.1, read as the reverse complement.
CAACCACTTTTCCACCAGTCATATATTCAAGTCCATGATCACCACAGCCTTCTACCACAGCAATCGCACCAGAATTACGGACCGCAAAACGTTCACCAGCACGACCACTGATATAGGCTTCTCCTGATGTTGCTCCATATAAGGCAACGTTTCCAACAATGACATTATCTTGAGCCACAAATTGAGCATTTGAAGAAGGATGAATAATCAGTTTTCCACCAGATAATCCTTTTCCAAAATAATCATTGGCATCTCCTTCAACTTGCATTGTGAGACCTTTTGGTATAAAGGCTCCAAATGATTGTCCGGCTCCACCAATACATTCAATCTGATAAGTATCATCTTGCAGATTGTTTTGGAAACGTTTTGTGATTTCACTTCCCAGCAATGTTCCGAAACTACGATCAAGGCTGGAAATATGTATTGTCTCCTGATGTGGCTGTTTTGTTTCCAGATAAGAAAGGAATCTTGGTAACAAGACTTTTAAATCCTGACTATCTTCTAAGTGGAAATCAAAAACATTTTCTTTTTGGAAATGCACATTGAGATCCTTTTTTGTAAAGAATGATTCTAATTCCTGATATTCTGGTTTGACTTTCAGAACTTCCATATGTCCTATCATTTCATCTATGCTATGGAATCCCAGCTGTGCCATGATTTCACGTAATTCCTGAGCAATAAAAATCATAAAATTCATAACATATTCTGGTTTCCCTTTAAAACGTTTTCTAAGTTCAGCATTTTGTGTCGCAATCCCAACAGGACAAGTATCAAGATTGCAAACACGCATCATCACACAACCCATTGTCACTAATGGTGCTGTCGCAAAACCAAATTCTTCTGCACCTAATAATGCTGCCACAGCTACATCTCTTCCTGTCATTAATTTTCCATCTGTTTCTAAAACAACACGTGTTCTTAAATCATTTTCGATAAGACTCTGATGAGCTTCAGCTAGTCCTAATTCCCAAGGCAATCCCGCATAATGAATCGAACTTTGTGGGGCAGCCCCTGTTCCTCCATCATAACCAGAAATCAAAATAACCTGAGCTCCTGCTTTCGCAACACCTGATGCAATCGTTCCAACTCCTGATTCTGAAACAAGTTTGACAGAAATACGCGCATCACGATTGGCATTTTTTAAGTCATAAATCAATTGTGCCAAATCTTCAATAGAATAAATATCATGATGTGGTGGTGGTGAAATCAAAGTGACTCCAGGTGTTGAATAACGTGTTTTGGCAATCCAAGGATAAACTTTCTGTCCTGGTAAATGGCCTCCTTCACCCGGTTTTGCACCTTGTGCCATTTTAATTTGAATTTCTTTGGCACTGACCAGATATTCACTTGTGACTCCAAAACGACCACTGGCCACCTGTTTAATGGCACTATTGGCTTCTGTATATAATCTTTCTGGATTTTCTCCACCTTCTCCAGAATTTGATTTTCCTCCTAAGCGATTCATTGCCACAGCCAAACATTCATGTGCCTCCTTAGAAATAGAACCATAAGACATCGCTCCTGTTTTAAAACGTTTGACAATATCATCAACACTTTCTACTTCATTAAGAGGAATAGAATGTCTTTGTGTTGTATCAAATTCTAATAAATGACGTAAAGCAAATGGCTGACTTTCTAATTGATGAGAGTATTCTTTAAATAATGCATAATCACCACTTTGAGTTGCTCTTTGAAGTAAAACAATTGTTTCAGGACTATACATATGCACTTCACTTTGTGGTCCACGTCTCAATTTATGGAAACCTAAACTTTTTAATGATGTATCTGTCTTTAATCCTAATGGATCAAAGGCATGATCATGATAGTAACGAATATCATTTTCAATATCTGTCAAACCTTTTTCTCCCACACGATAAACTGTATGAGGGAAATAGTTTTCCATAATATCTTCTTTTAAACCGACAACTTCAAAGATTTGTGCTGACTGATATGACTGTAAAGCAGAAATACCCATCTTCGCGGCAATCTTAACAATACCTTTTAAAATGGCATGATTATAATCTTCAATAGCCTTATTTTCCTCTTTATCCAACATATTAAGCTGAATCATTTCCATGATACATTCATGGGCCAGATATGGATAAATAGCTGTAGCACCAAAACCTAATAAACAGGCAAATTGATGAACATCACGTGGTTCACCACTTTCTAAGACAATGGACATCGCTGTTTTTCTTTTGGTTTTCACCAAATGACTTTCAATAGCTGAAACAGCCAGTAATGAAGGGATAACCAAATGATTATCATCGACACCTTTATCAGAAAGAATTAAGATATTGACACCTTGACGATAAGCTTTATCACAATCAAGAAATAACTGATCTAAAGCTTCTGTTAAGGAAATCCCTTTGTAATATAATAAAGAAATGACTTGACTATGGAAGCCATCACGATTTAACTGTTTGAGTTTATCCATATCACGACTGTCTAAAATAGGATTATTAATTTCTAAGACCTGACAATTATCAGATTGATCCTGTAATAAGTTTCCATTAGATCCTAAATATACCGTTGTATCTACAACCACTTCTTCTCTTAAAGAATCAATAGGTGGATTGGTCACTTGAGCAAACTGTTGTTTAAAATAATGAAATAATGTTGGATGTTTTTGACTCAACATAGCAAGTGGAATATCTGTTCCCATGGATGCTGTAGGTTCTACACCATTTTTGGCCATAGGTAAAATCATATCTTTGACATCTTCATAAGTATAACTAAAAATTTTATATAAGATATCACGGTCACTTTGACTATGAATATGAGATTTTTTATCTGGCGCTGGTAAATCTTTTAAATGTAATAAATAATAATCCAACCATTCTCCATAAGGATGTTCTTTAGCATAGCTCATTTTACATATATCATCTTCAATCAGCTGCTGTTTTTGAGTATCTACTAATAACATTTTTCCTGGTTGAAGACGTGATTTTTTGACAATATGACTTTCATCAATATCTAAAACGCCAACTTCTGATGATAAAATCAAAGTCTGATCATCTAAAATATAATAACGTGATGGCCTTAAACCATTTCTATCTAAAGTAGCTCCCATGGAAATACCATCAGAAAATAAGATAGCAGCAGGTCCATCCCATGGTTCCATCATTGTCGCATAATAATGATAAAAATCTTTTTTCTCTTGTGACATGGCTGTATTTTTCCATGGTTCTGGAATCAATAGCATCATAGCTTTAGCTAATGGCATCCCATTCATATATAGGAACTCTAATGTATTATCTAGCATAGCTGAATCTGAACCATGTACATCAACAATTGGGAAAACCTTTGTCATATCTGATGAAAAATACTTTGAATCTAATGTTTCTTCTCTGGCCAACATACGATTCGCATTACCTCTAATTGTATTAATTTCTCCATTATGAGCAATCATACGATTAGGATGTGCTCTTTGCCAGCTTGGATTGGTATTGGTAGAAAAGCGCGAATGAACCAATGCTATTGCACTATGATAATCATGATCTTGTAAATCATCATAGAATTGTCTTAATTGATGAACAAGAAACATCCCTTTATAGACAATTGTTGATGAAGATAATGAAACCACATATGTCTGTGGTGAAGATTTTTCAAATTCACGACGAATCACATATAATACTCTTTCAAAGTCCATTCTTTGTTGACAAGTTTTAGGTTTTTCAATAAAGCATTGCATAATATAAGGCATACAATCCTTAGCCTTTTGACCTAAGATATCTTCATGACATGGCACTTCTCGCCACCCTAGAAATGTGGCCTGATGTTTCATGACAATGCGTTCTAAAGTTTTCATAGCTTTTTGTCTTGTCAGTGTATCCTGTGGTAAAAAGAACATTCCCACAGCATAATCATAAGGTTGAGGCAAAGTGATATGGAGATTATGTGCAACTTTATTAAAGAAACGATGTGAAATCTGTAATAAGATTCCAACCCCATCACCGACTTCTCCACTGGCATCTTTTCCAGCACGATGTTCTAGTTTTTCGACAATTGTAAGTGCCTGATCAATAACCTGATAATCCTGTCGTCCATCAATATGAACGACAGCGCCAATACCACAGGCATCATGTTCTCTGACATGATGCAATCCCTGATTATACTCTTTCATCAAATCATCCTTTCTACTTTCCACTATCTCCATAATTTTCTAAAAACCTGGCAGAAGGATCGTTGACCTGACAACCTTCCCAATTTGGATTTGGCATCCAGAATCCTTTCACCATTTGTGCCTGATGTGGATAATATTTTTCAAAGATTTCACGATATAATAATGACTCTTTTGTAAATGGTTGGGCGAAATCATATTTCTTTCTTTTTTCTTCAAATCCCTGATCACTATAATAATTATTCGCATAAGCTTTGATTTCATCACTTAATGAATGTCCTACCGCATCTGAAAAAGCTGCTTTTTCACGCATTAAGATATCTTGAGGTAAATATCCTCTGTCAAACGCTTTACGCAATAAATATTTTCCTTTTCCATAATTATTCATTTTTAAAGCAGGATCAATATGCATAACATAATCCACAAAAGCCAAATCTCCAAAAGGCACACGTGCTTCTAAGGAATGAACACTAATACAACGATCAGCACGTAAGACATCATACATATAAATTTCTCGAATACGTTTTTCAGCTTCCTTTTGGAATTCTTTTGCATTTGGCGCAAAATCTGTATATTTATAACCAAATAATTCATCTGAAATCTCACCCGTTAATAAAACTCTGATATCTGTATGCTGATGAATATACTGACAGACAAGATACATACCAATAGATGCACGAATAGTCGTAATATCATATGTTCCTAAAGTGGCAATAACAGGTTCTAAGGCACTTAGAACATCATCTTTTGTGATAATCACTTCGGTATGTTCACTGCCAATAAACTCAGCCACTTCTTTGGCATATTTTAAATCAATGGCATCTTTATTCATACCAATTGCAAAAGTACGAATAGGTTTTTTTAGCAGACGTGATGAGACTGCACAGACAAGTGATGAATCTAATCCACCACTTAATAAGAAACCAAGTGGTGCATCTGCATCCAGTCTTTTTTCAATACCTTTGACTAATAAATCATGTATATTTGTATAGATTGTATTGAAATCATCATGATGATAGTTTTCCACCAGGCTCATATCTCTATAACAAACAAACTCCCCATTTTGATAATAATGTCCTGGTGGAAAAGGTACAATCTTATCACAGATGCCAACTAAATTTTTGGCTTCTGAAGCAAAGACAATGTGTTGATGATCATCATAACCATAAAATAATGGGCGAATCCCAATCGGATCTCTAGCAGCAATAAATTCTTTTGTATCACCATCAAAAAGAATCAATGCAAATTCTCCATCTAATTCTTTAAACATGTCTACACCCATTTTTTGATAAAGAGGAAGCAGGATTTCACAATCACTCTCCCCTTGAAAGTCAAAGCCCTGCTTCATCAATTCTTCTTTCATTGGTCTAAAACCATAGATTTCACCGTTACAGACAACATAATGCTTCCCTCTTTGAAATGGTTGCATACCATACTCATTTAATCCCATGATGGATAAACGTTGAAATCCCAATAGCCCTTTACCTGTATCAATAATACGCATAGCATCAGGTCCCCTGGTATGTGTTCTTTCAAAACCTTTTAAAAAAATCTCTTTTTCTACATTGCTGTCGCAATACGCCATAATCGAACACATTGTCATAACCCCTCTCTTATATAATTTTATAAAATACCAAATAACAGTTTGCCATATGTTGGGAATGGCCATACATTTTCGGCAGTTAATGTTTCCAATTCATCACATGGTGTACGTAAAGCACTCATAGCTGGAATGACTTCATCTCGATAATAGAAAGCTGCCTTTTCAAAGTCTTCAATCGCTTCAGCTTCTTTTAAGACTTTGTCTAAATGTTTTGTGGCTTTGAAAGCTTGATCTAATAATGCTGAAACATCTTTTAAAGTTTCTTTTTCATAAACATTTTCTAACTTGGCAACTTCTGTTTTCATTGCACAAGTTTGTGCTAAGTCATATGAATATTGACTAACAGCTGGTAAGATTTCTTTTTGAGACATATTGACCATTGTTAAAGCTTCAATATGCAAAATCTTGACATATTCTTCCATCATAATTTCATAACGAGAATGCACTTCTTCTTCATCAAAGACTTTATGTCTTTTAAATAATTCAATATTGTTTTCCTTGATAAAATATGGTAAAGCATCGGGTGTTGTACGTAAGTTTAATAGTCCACGTTTCTTGGCTTCCTCTACCCATGAATCATCATAACCATTACCATTGAAAATAATACGTTTATGTTCTTTGATTGTTCCTTGAATCAATGCATGTAATGCTGAAGAAAAATCCGGTGCTTTTTCTAGAATATCCGCAAATTCTTTTAATTCATCTGCAATCACTGTATTTAAAACAATATTACATCCTGCAATAGATGAACTTGATCCTGGCATACGGAATTCAAATTTATTACCTGTAAAAGCAAATGGTGAAGTACGGTTACGATCTGTTGTATCTTTAGGAAATTTAGGTAAGACATGAGCCCCAATCTTCATGACTTCTTTTTCCTTAGAATCATATGGTCGATCTTCTTCAATAGCTTTTAAGATTTCAGCTAATTCATCACCTAAGAAAACAGAAATAATAGCTGGCGGTGCTTCGTTAGCTCCCAAACGATGATCGTTACCTGCAGTCGCAACAGATAATCTCAACAAATCCTGATGTTCATCAGCCGCTTTAATCACAGCGCATAAGAATAATAAGAATTGAGCATTTTCATGTGGTGTATCTCCAGGTTCTAATAAATTCACACCTGTATCTGTTGATAATGACCAGTTATTATGCTTTCCACTTCCATTGATACCATCAAATGGCTTTTCATGTAATAAAGCAACCAAACCATGTTTTTTCGCAATTCTTTGAATCAATTCCATTGTTAATTGGTTATGATCAGTTGCAATATTGGTAGTAGAGAAAATAGGTGCTAACTCATGTTGAGCTGGTGCGACTTCATTGTGTTCAGTTTTCACTAAGACACCTAATTTCCATAATTCTTCATTTAAATCATTCATAAATTCTTGAACTCTACTCTTGATTGTTCCAAAATAATGATCTTCCATTTCCTGTCCTTTTGGAGATGGTGCACCAAATAAAGTACGTCCTGTATAAATCAAGTCTTTTCTTTGTTCATAATATTTTTTATCGACTAAGAAATATTCCTGTTCAGGTCCCACTGTTGTTTTGACATTCTTAACATTTTCGTTACCAAATAATTTTAAGATACGTAATGCCTGTTTGTTGATAGCCTGCATACTTCTTAATAATGGTGTCTTTTTGTCTAAAGCATGCCCTGAATAAGAACAGAATGCTGTAGGAATACATAAAACACCATTTTTAATAAAAGCATAAGAAGTTGGATCCCAAGCTGTATATCCTCTGGCTTCAAATGTTGCACGTAATCCCCCATTCGGGAAAGATGACGCATCAGGTTCTCCTTTAATTAATTCCTTGCCAGAAAATTCTAAAATAACTTTCCCATTTTTGTTTGTTCCAATAAAACCATCATGCTTTTCAGCTGTTACACCTGTCATCGGTTGAAACCAGTGCGTATAATGTGTAGCTCCATGTTCCACAGCCCAATCTTTCATCGCATTCGCCACAGCATTTGCAATCTTGATATTTAAAGATTTCCCCTCTTTAATTGTTTTTTGAAGTTCTCTGAAAGTATCCTTCGCAAGTCTTTCTTCCATGACTTCTTCATCAAATACCAAAGTTCCAAAAATATCTGTTATTTTCTTTTCCATATCTATCACTCCTTTATGTAAACCTATCCGTTTACTTATTTTGCATTATGATACAGCTTCGTGTTTTTGTCAATGTTTTTTTATCATTTTAATAAATTATTATTATATTGATTGAAAAAATACAATTATTCCGTTATAATAAAGACGAATAGGAGATATTGAATCCCGTAATATTTATTTTTATGTAACATCTTATACAACAAATTTTGATATATGTATCTCCTATTCTTCTATAAAATATAAGGAGAACAACAATGATAAATGATTTAAAAGAAATTCATGAGGAGTGTGGTGTGTTCGGTGTGTTTCAGCATCCAAATGCAGCTAACCTCTGTTATTATGGTTTACATGCCCTTCAGCATCGTGGGCAGGAAGGAGCCGGTATTTTAGTTGCGAACGATCATAAACTTTCTATTCATAAAGGAGAAGGTTTGGTCACTGAAGTTTTTAACAGTGAAAAGATTCATCAGATGAATGGCATTCACGCTATTGGTCATGTGCGTTATTCAACTGCTGGTGGTGGAGGTATTATGAATGTACAGCCATTACTTTTTAGAACCATGGTGGGTGATATGGGAATTTGTCATAATGGAAATATTGTGAATGCTAATGTATTGAAAGCTGAACTTGAAGAACAAGGCAGTATCTTTTCATCTTCATCTGATACTGAAATCTTAGGACATTTAATCAAACGTCAAAAAGGACATATGATAGATCGTATCTGTGCTTCTTTAGAAAAATTAGATGGAGCTTTTGCTTTCCTCATTCTTTTAGAAGATCGTCTCTATGCTGTCAGAGATCGTTATGGATTAAGACCACTAGCTATTGGGCAGCTCCCTAATGGAGCGTATGTCTTTGCTTCAGAAACATGTGCATTAGATATTGTAGGCGCTAAATTTCTAAGAGATGTCGAGCCAGGAGAAATAGTCAGAGTCAAAGGCAATCAATTGTTATCTCGTCTTTATACAAAACAGCCTATACATGATAAGATCTGTGCTATGGAATATGTATATTTTTCTCGTCCCGACAGTATCCTTGATGGTATCAATGTTCATACAACACGTAAAAATGCTGGAAAACAACTTTATTTAGAAAGTCCTGTAGATGCTGATATTGTGATTGGAGTACCAGATTCATCTATATCTGCTGCAATTGGATATTCAGAAGCTTCCCACATTCCTTATGAAATGGGACTAATTAAAAACAAATATGTTGGAAGAACATTCATTCAACCTACGCAGGAATTAAGGAATCAGGGTGTTCGTATGAAGCTTTCGGCTGTTTCTTCAATTGTGAATCAAAAAAGAGTCATCATGATTGACGACTCTATTGTCAGAGGAACAACATCCAAACGTATTGTGACTTTATTAAAAGAAGCAGGCGCTACAGAAGTTCATGTCAGAATTGCTTCACCGGCAATCAAATATCCTTGTTTTTATGGTGTAGACACGTCTACTCTTGATGAATTAATTTCTCACAAGATGACAACTCAGGAACTCTGCACATATATTGGTGCTGATTCCTTAGCCTTCATCAGTGAAGAAGGACTTCAAAAATCTATTCATTTTGAAAAAGAACATACCTGTGATTTATGTATGGCTTGTTTCAATAGAAAATATGTCACACCACTATATGATAATGATTTTCAAGACGATTAAAGGTTTGTCAAAACGACAAACCTTTTATATTTTTATCGCAATAATCAAAGCCAACATCCCAATAACAAGAACCGTCCCACAAATCCTTAATACTTTATTTTCCTGCTTAGAAGATAGCCATAAAAATTTTTCACTTACTAACTGCTGTGTCATAGATTTATAAATTTCAACACCTAAGAAAATTAAAAATATGATATACAATTTTAAAGAGTTCACATTAAACCCTGAAAACAAATCACAAACATATGCCCAAAGTAAAACAACAATAACCAAACCAGTAAAATAAATTCCTTTAGAATAACTATATGTATTCCAATAGCCATATGCCTGATAATCTCGACAGAGCACATCTTTAATAATCAATGTCGAAGCAACTACAAAGAACAAATAGTCTGCTGAAGTCATATATAACATTTTACTCTTCTTCCCTCTTAAAAAAGTGCTTATCAGCAACATATTGACTGATTTTCAGTCTACGTAAAGTTTTGCTTTCATAAACTACAATAATACCTAGTATTGCTATTTTGATATATGCAATTCCAAAAGATAAAAAAAGACCTGGAAACACAAATAAAAACAAGACTGCCAGCCAATCCTGTATGACTTCTCTTTTCCATTCTTTCTTAAATAAATCTGGAAACAAAGGCTTATCTAGAATACACACTAGACATTTATCACTCATCACTTCATATAATACAATTCCAATAAACATAACACATATATAAACAATTTCACGAATCATTTCTTCCATTTTGATCACCATTTCATATATACCAAAATATTATGAAATTTCTGTGTATTCACTTTTTTGTTTAGATAACATCGTTTTCTGTTATATAATGAAAAAGAGGAGTGGACATCATGAATAAAAAGAAAATACGTCTCATTATTGGAGGGCTTATATCCCTTCTCATAGCATGGATTATCATAGACACTTTCACAACTGTTCCTATCTATTTATATATTGATCAAGTCCATGAGCAACAATCCCAGATTATTATTCATATTTCTGATGGTTCAGGTCATTATGACTATAAAAAATATAAGCTGAATCAAATAGAAGATAGCATTTATCAAATTCAGGGTTATGGCTCTATGCTTTCAGGAAAGAAATACCCTTTAGAAATAACAATTGATAATAGTCAAAATCAAATCAAAGAAATCAAACAAAAAAACTTGGATAATCAATTAGAAACCATATATTCTCAATGAAATAGCAAAATAAAGCTATTCCTTTTTTATATAAACTTAATCATGACCAACAAAGCTAATAATGCAATGACTACAGAAGTTCCACAAACTTTTAAAACCATATTTTCTTGTCTTGATGAAAGCCATGAAAAATGTTCCGTAAGAGAATGATGATTTTTCATTTTATAAAAATCCATACCTACAAATAGAATATATATCATTAAAATCTTTAAATCATTTAAATTCATTTCATCATGTAAATATAATAAAAACAACAATAACCCTATAACTATACTTCCTATTATATATAATCTTTTTGAGCCAATAAAACTATGTCCCTTAGAAAAAACATCTCTTATGACATAAGATGTAAGTCCCATAAAGAAAGCAAATTCTGGCATTGTCATATACAACATATGATTTTCTCCCCCTCCATTTTCTTATCTTGATTTCAGTATAACAAAGCAAGATGAAAACAATATGTTTATAATCTTTACTTCAGGTTAAGATTTCATTAAAACAAAGCATTATCGCAATTGCCTATCAGATATTCACTATGCATATACAATTCATTTATGTAAAAAGCCTATACAAACATCCATTTGCATAGGCTAAAGTTCCTATAATATATTTATTCGTTCTTCTTGTACGATAGTTAACTTTTGAAAAATATCCTCATTACTATTATCTGTATTTTGTAAATAAACTTTTTTCTCTATCGTAACTGATATTTAGTAGCTCGTCCTTTCCCCGACTTATAAATAATATTTTTATCAGATAATGAACTCAGTATTCTAATAAGCTTTGCCTTATTATAATGACTTTGTTTTTCTATTTCTGCTCTTGATAGTTTTAAATTTCCATGAAAAAGCTGTATAATCTGTTGTTCTTCACTTGTTAAATTAGTAATATCTAATACAGTTGGTAATATGATTGTTATGGAGTTCTCATAGACTTTGAATTGTGGTTTCGTTAGAGAATTGTTATATGATTTGTTGATTCTTTTGATTCCTGTACCAAACATTTCTATATATCTTAGTCTATAGAAAACATTACCTATAATGGGATTTCTAAGCATTGAAATCTGTCCATCAAGATATTCTGATTCGCTCATTCCTAAAGGGAGTCCTCCTGGAGATCTTATCTCAATTCTATCATCAAACATACTTACTCTTATAAATGCATTGATGTCCCAAAAGCGATGAATCATAGCATTGGCTATAGCTTCACGAAACGCATTTTCTGGGATACGATTGACAATCTTTCTAGAAGTTCCATCAATCTTTTCATATTGATAATATTTTTTATACATTTCAACACTTTCTTCCAATAACAATAAAATAGATTTATTTTCTAAAATAATTCTATCCATAATTTCATCAATATCTTGTTCAAATTTTATAATATCAACACCCTTATAATTATTTTGATCAGCAAGTAATGCTGCTGCATTATTATATTGATGATTTTTTGTATATAAATCTAATGTTTTCAAAATATCTTCATTTAATTCTTGTATAGCCAATTTATCTTTTAAAGCTTTTTCTAAACAATTAAATGTTAAATCCTGTTTTTGAGAAACAAGTTCTTCATATGATTGATGACTTCCTTCTAATATAAGTCTGTTCAATTCTAGTCTATCTACTTCAATAGTTGATGTATCATGTCTTTTATATGCTTTACCTTTATATAAATAAGGTTTAAAATCACTTTCATAAACAGTAAGAGTTATTGTTGAATCAGCATTAATATTCAAATCATATAATGGTACAGGATTCATATTATCATTCATTTTGTTTTCAATACTTAAACAAAAATCTATTGCATTTTTTATTCCTTTAACCAGACCATCATCGTCAATTCCAAAAACGATTCTTCCTGTTCCATAGTTTGCGAAAGCACTGACTGTCTTGAGAAATGTGTTGGATTGTATCGTTTCTTTAAACTCTAAATTTCTAGATTCTTTCATAACAGTCTCCTCCCTGAATATATTATTGTTCCATTCGTTTTGCAACGAAAGAAAAAAATCGTTTCAAATCATATGAAACGAAAAAGTAACTATTCAAAAAGTATGACCATAATATTCATTATTAAACTTTTTCAATCAATTTAAAAGCAATTAATCATACAGACTAACCGATTTAAATGAATAAGACTAAAATTAGTATAAATCATCTCAACAATAATAATATAAGCATTATGACTAGTAACATAATCATAGAGCAATGTTTATAAACCAAATGAAACAATGCTTCTTCTTTTTAAATTCATTAATGTTATATTGGTGTTTATCTTCACTAGCTTCTGGTTTTCATAATTGAGGTTCAATGTTACTTTGACATTAAGATTGTTATTGAATGATGTTTCAATATCATCCATTAACAAATAATCTGTTGTTACATCAAAACATTTACTTAAAGCTACTAAATTTTCTAAATATGAAGTCCTTTGACAATACTCCCATCAAGAAATACCTTGATAGGGATGTACTTCAGCTTTGCAACGAAAAACATGATCGTTTCATTTCTATCAATTAATTATCAAATGACAATTGTGTTCAATAAGCTACAATTTCTCTGAAAAACAAAAATTTCAGATATCTACAAGATTTACTCAAATTCTTTTTCATTCTTTTTAAAAAAATTGTAAAAATAGCGAACATTCTCTAAATCACTCCATTTGGTAACAGCATATTCTTTGGAATCAATATTATATATTTTTGCATCTAAAGTTCCTAACATAAAAGGTGAATGAGTTGCTATAATGAATTGACAATCTAGCCACCTTGCCATGTTATTAATTTCTTTAGCTAAGGCAACTTGATTTGCAGGAGAAAGAGATACCTCAGGTTCATCTAATAAATATAATGTATCCGGTTGTAGGAAGTCCTCGAAGTACTGCATAGATGTTTCCCCATTAGAATATTTTTCTTGCGCAAACATGATATACTCCATTTGTTTTGAGCTAGCCTTTGACTCTAAATATTTTATTGCTTCTTCCTTCGTCATTCCCTTTTTTATATAATCATATAACATGCCGTCTGATAACACTTGTTGCTGTTGAATTTTCTTAATCTCATAGAGAATATCTTCGCTTTTGATATAATGGCTATTCTCTGGTAAGTGTCTTATCTTTTGACCAAGTTCATCTTCACCCAAACGATAAGAGCATTCTAAACAAAATTGAGTAAAGTAGTTTGTCATACCATATGAATGACAAGTCGCATTTTCCTTACCTTTGAGTTCTAGCTTGTTAGCGATAATATTAAGTAATGTTGATTTTCCAGAACCATTATTCCCATAAAAGACTGTTACTGGCGTAAATACAAAAGGCTCTATATCTTTATTCCTAAAAACACTATACGGATAAATATGAGGATTAGATATTTGAGAATCACTCAATTGAAAACTTCTTAAATATATCATGAATAAAGAATCCTCCTTTGCTCAATTGTAAGTTTTTACTCTCATCCAGCTATATTAGCACTTATAATTTCTCCATTTGGCTTAACCTCTATTTCAATAGCATGTCCCCAAAACATATCGTCATCATTGAAAAACAAAGATAAACTTCCATCTGAACTAACTGTTATTTCACTCATTTCCATACGCTTCATAAATATTTCTTTTGTAATTTCTTCAGCATCAATTTCATCTGACGCATCCATCCACTCATTTGCAAGTTCTTTTAGTTCTTGCGCAGCGAATTCACGGTACTTCGTATCATTCTCCACAATATTATCTAATACCTTTTTTAGTACCTTCATTGCCTGTTTTGCAGTATCCCCATCCTCCTCATCGGTTTCCAGATATGCATTCACTTCTACTCCATTCCAATTGACAATTCCCTCAAACCATGAAAATTCTCTATCTAAGGCAAAAGAACCTAATTCATTTTCTATAGAAATTGGCTTAGAATAATATTCTTTTAAAGCTTCCAATTTTTCATTAGAAGCATTTTCTTCAAGTACATTTATAAGCATATATCTGTTGTTTATATATTGTAATTGATATGGCAGCAATTTTTGCGGTATACATTTTCTGACAGTGACACGATAAATGCCAAATTGCTCAAATTTATATCCCCATCCATTGCGTTTATTATCATTTTTTATAAGCCATTCAACACGACCTTTCTCATGAAAGAACTGACCAGTACGCAAATCTATAGACGCAAGAAAATCAACAAAAGGTTTCAACATGTCTTTTATATTTACTGCCCCTTTGCATGATGATTGTACTAAAATAAGCATTTCATATTCTTCTGTTTCGAATTCTTTTTCAAAATCTGTTTGTACTGACATAATTCGCACCACCTTTTCTTAATCATTTATATAATTAAATTTTCTTGATTCATACATTTTTTTCTCTTCTTACCCTCCAGACAAGAAGTATTTCTCGCTTTTTGCTAGGTCAATTAGGATTTACTTATATCTATTCCTATAAAAGTGTCAATATATATCCGTCTATCAGAGCAATTAGCAGATACATAATAAAGGCTCTGATAAACGCTTCTATATGCTTTTTTGGATTTTGATACAATTCCTTTTCTGGTATTTTTCTTAAACGAACACGCTTTGTATTCCGCCACCATAAAAGGTCTACAATAAATAAGTCAAAGATATTCAATCCCTGTCCTATAATACATAAACAAAGAAAATTATGTGTGAAGCCATTTTCTTTGATAAACAACCCTAATATAAATAGTACGAACAGAAATAACAGAAAATTGGATATAAATGTAACCACTTTATTGCTTTCCTTAAATTTTCCTTGATATTCTGCAATACTCTTTATTCGATTTTGCACTTCATCTGGATAAGATGAATAGCTTTTTAAATTTTTGTTATCTGTACCTGTTCCCCAAAAACATATTAGAAAAAACGCAATACATAAAATTACGGTTTCGATTATTATAATCATTCTGTTTCACTCCAAATTTCAATTTGTTATTGTAAATTGTTTATAAATTTTATACTTTCATCATATATTTTTTGATATTCAATATTATGAACATAATGAGAACATTCCAAAACTTTATATTCTCCATTTTGCTTACTATTTATATAATCAATAATAAAGTTTCTCCATTGTTCTTTTGCATATCCTGTCCCATCTCCATTAGATATAAAAAATAACATAGGTACATTAGTAATATCAATACTTTCTAATTTTTTAGCATTTTCTTTTATTTGTTTTGTTTCATTTAGCATCGAAGTTGTTGCTGTTCTTCTATAAAAAACAATTCTATACAACTTTTTTTCTTCATCTGTTAAATTTCCATCTTTAATTGCAGAAGAAGAATTAACAATAGATGGTATAAATCTAGTAAGTCCTATATCTGCTCCAAATTTAGCTAAAGAAAGGAGCATATTATTTATTTTCATATTCTCGTATGCTTTAGGGACTGATGGATCTAATCCCACTATTCCTTTTATTTCATCTGGATATTTATTTGCCCAATATAATGCTTCAATTCCAGACATAGAATGAGGAAATAAAATATATCTATTGTTTTTTATACCTGCTTTATTCAATGATTCTCTTGTTTCAAATAAAATTGTATCTATATCTCTATCAATATCACTTATATCACTAAAACCATAACCTGCTTTTTCTACTACTGCTATTTGATAATCATTTTCAAATAATGAATATAGTGTTTTAAAATCAAGTGTAGGTGAACAAGTTCCTCCTCCAGACATAAATACTAATGTTGTATCACTATTGGAATTTCCACTTACATAAACATTTATATTATGATTATTAACTTCAACAAGTTTACCAGTTGTTTTAAAAAATTTATCTTCTTTTTTTAATTTTATTTTATGATTAACGAAACTTATTATCATCAACAATACTATAAGGAAAATAATAACTTCAATTATAATTATACTAATTTTTAAAAATTTATTCATAGATTATCTCACTTTCAAATTAGGAGTTGTTTATTTCTTCTTTTTTTGTTTTGGGGCTGGCAGTTCATCATACATTGCATGAAACAAGCATGTCAAAAATTCCTTATTATCAACTTCATCTACCAACAACATCTCTTTTGCTCCCTCATAGGGTAATTCATACGGAGCTGTCGGCATATAACTAATTGCTGATTTTACTGGTTTAACAAGTAATCTATCATCATAGATACCGCCTACAATCTTGCCACGATAATAAATAATAAATTCTCCCATCATAGCTCGGTAAGTAATTTCTTCTAACTCAGATAGCTGCCCTAAAATAAACTCTAAGTATTCCTTGCTTGATGCCATATTTCCACCTCAAATTCTAATTTATTGGACATAATCATTTACTATTCTCTTATTTTCAAATGATAACAGGACACTAAATATTATTTCTATCAGTATCATCGTTATTGCAAGAGTATAATTAGCAAAATTTAAACCAACTATCAAAGATAATATTGGAATAATTATTGACAATACCATATATGTTTTTGAATTATATAACCAACTGTATGGCAATAAATGTGCTCCGAATATCATAGCAATAACCATTAGCATTTTATCCGGCAATGTAGGATAAATCCACATTGCTATTAAAAGGTATATCATTTGATTTGCAGAAAATAGTATTCCTAAGTAGTTTAATGGATTACTTTTATCTTGAAATTGTATTTTTAATATTTTAGAAATTAAAAAAGCTATAGGTAATAATGCTGCAGTGCAACAAAATGTCAATAGATTTTTTGTTAATATAGGTAAATCTGTTAATTGTACGATTAAAACCATAATCCATATTACTACTGATGCAATGATAAAATGAATACCTTTCTTTTGCTTTTGGGCACAATCTTTTTTCAAATCTTTCAAGTTCATTTTTTAGCTCTCCTCAATAAATTCAAATTTGTCTACTTCTGTATGTTTATTATACCAGTAACTATTATCCACAACAACGATATCCTTCTATTCAACTATTTTTAACCAAAAAAAGAGAATAGATAACTCCATTCTCTCATTGATTTTATTGAATTTCACTATGGTATTCTTGTAATGATTTGACTGCATGGCTACCATGAATCTTCATTTCCATAATTCCTTCTAATGCAGCTTTTGCAGCAGCGATGTTTGTCATATATGGAATTCTCATCTTAATAGCTGTTTTTCTGATATAGCTATCATCATGAGCACTTTGTTTACCATGAGGTGTATTGATCACCATAGCAAGTTCACCATTTGTAAGGGCATCTGTAATGTTTGGACGTCCTTCATTTAATTTCTTAATTTTTTCAACTGGTACACCTGCTTCTTGAATTAAAGCGTATGTATTTCCTGTTGCTACAATTGTAAATCCTGCATCATAGTATCCTTTTGCAAGAGAGACAACTTGTGGTTTATCTAAATCATTAACACTGATTAATACTTTTCCTTCAGTTGGTAAGATTGTTTGTGTCGCTTCTTCAGCTTTATAGATAGCTGCTCCAAATGAACTTCCTAATCCTAACACTTCTCCTGTTGATCTCATTTCTGGTCCTAAGATTGGGTCAACTTCTGGGAACATATTGAATGGGAATACAGCTTGTTTAACACCAACATGTGGAATTTTCTTTTCAGTTAATTTTAGTACTGGTGATTCTCTACCAGTTAATTCCATTGTCACAATATCAGTTGCAATTTTCACCATATTAATATTACATACTTTAGATACTAAAGGTACTGTACGTGAAGCTCTTGGGTTGGCTTCAAGAACATAAACTTTATCATCAGCAATTGCATATTGCATGTTCATAAGTCCACGAACATTCATTTCTTTCGCGATTTTCTTTGTATATTCTTTGATTGTTTCTAAATGTCTCATTGGAATATGTTTAGAAGGTAAGATACATGCTGAATCTCCAGAGTGAATACCAGCTAATTCGATATGTTCCATAACAGCTGGAACGAAAACATTTGTTCCATCACTAATAGCATCTGCTTCACATTCCATTGCATTATTTAAGAATCTGTCAATTAAGATTGGACGATCTGGTGTCACACCAACAGCCGCAGCCATATATTGTTTTAAGCTATCATCATCATAAACAACTTCCATTCCACGTCCACCTAAGACATAAGAAGGTCTTACCATTAATGGATAACCAATTCTTTTAGCGATTTCTAAAGCTTCTTCAACATTGACAGCCATTCCTGATTCTGGCATAGGAATTTCTAATTTTTCCATCATTTCATTGAATAAATCTCTATCTTCTGCCATATCAATTGTTTCAGGTGTTGTTCCTAAGATATGCACACCATTGGCTTTTAATTGAGAAGCTAAGTTTAATGGTGTCTGTCCACCAAATTGAGCAATCACACCAACTGGTTTTTCCTTATCATGAATACTTAAAACATCTTCTAATGTTAATGGTTCAAAATATAATTTATCAGAAGTATCATAATCAGTAGAGACTGTTTCTGGATTACAGTTGACAATAATTGTTTCAAATCCTAATTTCTTTAAAGCAAGTGAAGCATGAACACAGCAATAGTCAAATTCAATACCCTGACCAATTCTGTTTGGTCCTCCACCTAAAATCATAATCTTTTTCTTATCATGATGAATATCACTATGATCTTTGGCATTATATGTAGAATAGTAATATGCACTATCTTTTGTACCACTGACATGAACTGGTTCCCAAGCTTGAGTAATACCATTTTCAATTCTTTCATTTCTGATACTATCTTCAGAAACATTTAAAATCTGACTTAAATATTTATCTGAGAAACCATCTTGTTTTGCTTGTCTTAAAACATCTACTGGCAACTCTTTCCCTGCATATGATTTTAACATTTCTTCTTCATCAACTAATTCTTTCATTTGTTCAATGAAGTAATGTTTAATGCTTGTTAATTCATATAATTCTTCAACAGTTGCTCCTTTTCTTAAAGCTTCATACATGATGAATTGTCTTTGACTTGTAGGAACTGTTAATTTTTCTAATAACTGTTCTTTTGTTAATTCATTGAAATTCTTTGCATATCCTAAACCATATTGACCAATTTCAAGAGAACGAATCGCTTTTTGGAAAGCTTCTTTATAAGTCTTACCAATACTCATAACTTCCCCAACAGCTTTCATCTGTGTTCCTAGTTTATCTTGTGCACCTTTGAATTTTTCAAAAGCCCATCTTGCAAATTTAATAACAACATAGTCACCATCTGGTACATATTTATCTAAAGTTCCATATTTTCCACATGGAATTTCATCTAAAGTTAAACCAGCAGCTAACATAGCTGAAACAAGGGCAATAGGGAAACCTGTTGCTTTTGAAGCCAAAGCACTAGAACGTGAAGTTCTTGGGTTGATTTCAATAACAACAATTCTATCTGTTTTTGGATCATGTGCAAACTGAACGTTTGTTCCACCAATAACACCAATTGATTCTACAATTCTAAAAGCCTGATCTTTTAAACGATCTTGAACATCTTGAGAAATTGTCAACATTGGCGCACTACAGAAAGAATCTCCAGTATGAACACCTAATGGATCAATGTTTTCAATAAAACATACAGTAATCATATTGTTTTTAGCATCTCTGACAACTTCTACTTCTAATTCTTCCCATCCAAGAATAGATTCTTCAATCAAACATTCATGAACAAGACTTGCCTGTAAACCACGAGAAACAACTGTTTTTAATTCTTCAACATTATAAACAAGTCCTCCTCCGGCACCACCCATTGTATAAGCAGGTCTCACAACAACAGGATAACCTAATTTATCAGCAATCGCCAAAGCTTCCTCAACTGTATTCGCAATTTCACTTCTTGCCATATCAATACCAAGTTCATTCATGGCTTTTTTGAATTCCAAACGGTCTTCACCACGTTCAATTGCATCAACCTGCACACCTAGAACTTTGACATTGTATTTATCTAAAACTCCAGCATTATGTAATTCAGCACATAAGTTTAATGCTGATTGTCCACCTAAGTTAGGCAATAAGGCATCTGGTCTTTCTTTTTCAATGATTTGTGTTAATCTTTTTAAATTCAATGGTTCAATATAAGTCACATCAGCAGTTTCTGGATCTGTCATGATTGTCGCTGGATTAGAATTGACTAAGACAATCTTGTATCCTAAACTTCTCAATGCTTTACATGCCTGTGTTCCTGAATAGTCAAATTCACAAGCCTGACCAATAATAATAGGTCCTGAACCAATAACTAATACTGTGTTTACATCTTCTCTTTTTGGCATATCTTTTCCTCCTTATCCATAAAAAAGACATATCAAATCAAATGATATGTCCTATAACAAATATAAAAAATAAGAAAAAGAAGACTCTGGAGAAACAGCTATTTGATTCGTTGTTTTTAAACCAAAATCCATCATTTTTCTCATTCCTTTCCTTATCTTTAATAAGTATATATTTTTGTATTTATACATTCAAGAAAATGATAAATAATAATCAAAAAGATAATATATTATCAATTTATTCTTGTGATTTCATATCCCTCTTTGGCAAATGTATCTATAATTCTTTGTATATGCTTTTCTCCATTGGTTTCACAAGTGACACGTAATTCCACTTCAGAGAAACGTGCAAAGTTCTTAAACTGGTTATGTTCCACACCAATAACATTCGCATTACATTGAGCTAAAACATGAGATACATATTCAAGTTCACCAGGTTTATCTAATAACTGTACAGTAAATGTAAAGACACGACCTCTAGCAATCAATCCCTTATTAATCATTGAAGAAATTGTTAAAACATCAATATTTCCACCACTAATCAATGATACAACTTTTTTATTCTTTTCATTTAATTTCTTTAATGCTGCAAGAGATAAAATACCTGAATTTTCAGCGATCAGTTTATGTTTTTCCACAAGCAATAAGAACGCATCCATCAATTCATAATCAGAAACCGTAATAATACCATCCACATATTCTTTAATATAATCAAAAGTCATATCACCAATTTCTTTAACGGCTGTCCCATCAGCAATTGTATTGGCTTCTTTTAAAGCCACAACCTGATCTTCATTAATAGCCGCTAAAGCACTGGCAGCACCTTCTGGTTCTACTCCAATAATCTTGATTGTTGGCTTGATTTGTTTGGCAGCACAGGCAATCCCTGAAATCAATCCACCACCACCAATTGGCACTAAGATAATATCTGCTTCAGGCAATTCTTCAAGTATTTCTAACGCAATTGTTCCTTGCCCTTCAATGACATCTTCATCATTAAATGGATGTACAAATGTATATCCATGTTCCTTTTGTAAATCACAAGCTTTCTGATAGGCTTCATCATAAACTTCACCAGCCAAAACAACCTCAGCTCCATGTGCTTCTGTTGCTTCTACTTTAATTAATGGTGTATGTTGAGGCATTACAATTGTGGCCTTGACACCTAATTTAGAAGCTGCGTATGCCACCCCTTGAGCATGATTCCCAGCCGAAGAAGCAATTAAACCTTTAGCTTTCGCTTCATCATCCATTTTGACAATCTTATTATAAGCCCCTCTTATTTTAAAAGCACCTGTTCTCTGTAAATTTTCAGGTTTGATATAAACCTGATTTTTACATTCCTTTGAAAAAGCTTCACTATATATTAAGGGAGTAGGAATAATGACTTCATCAACTCTCTTTTTGGCTTCTTGAAAATGCTTTAAATCTAACATATTGAATCTCCCTCTCTTTCATATACTTTCAACATTATAACATAACTCATTATAGATTTGAATTAATTTTTTTCATATTCATAAATACTATACTTATGATTTAGTTAAATACAAATTTATATATGAAAGAAATTAAAAATTTCATCAATACTTACAGGTCTATATTCATGCGCATCCACACCAACATCATATCTATAAATACCTTCTTCTCTCATTTTTAAATTATAGCTCCTATCATTATGTTGATGTCCATGTAAATGAATAGAACCTCTAAAAGAATGATTCCACTCTAAAAAAGGATAATGTGATAAAACAAGAAATTTCTTTTGATACTTTAGTTCTTTATAATCACAGACTTCTTCAAACAAACATTCATCATACTTTTTATCATGATTCCCTTTTACTAATATTTTTCTTCCATTTAACTTTGAAATGATCTGATTAGCTTCATCTAAAGACAATTTCATTGTTAAATCTCCTAAGATATAGATAAAATCATTCTTTTTTACAAACTGATTCCAGTTTTGTATCAATGTTCTATTCATCTCATCAACATCTTGAAATGGTCTATTGCATAAACGCAGAGCATTTTGATGTCCTAAATGTAAATCACTTGTAAAATAAATCATTTGATCACCTCCATGACAATAAAAGGTATAGTTGATAAACCATACCTTTACGATAACACACCTTTCATGACATGTTAATATTTTATTAAGATTTTTCTGATATAAAAAGTCATATGAATAAGATACTATACTTATTTCCAATCTAAAATGAGTTTAATTCCCATAAAAAAACACAATTATCAGTAAACCTTATATAACAAATGTATTTCAAATGACGTTTGTTATAAAAAGAGTATTCTTTTAAAAAAATAAACCTCTATAATATGAAATGAATCTCGTTATTAGAACACTCAAATAACAAAATTCTTCTCATATTTGTAGAGGCTTTTTTATTTAAATTGATTTAATTGTTCATCGTAGATGTAATCAATCTTTTGTAATGTTTGGATAACTTCATCCTGTGAAACATCCAAATCATCACATAATGATTCTAATGAATCATATTGATCTCTCAGTTTCATATTGATAAAACTTAAAAGCATGGCTGGATCTTTAGGTAACATTAGTATTCAACTCCTTCATAGATTTGTGATAAAACATATGCAATACCATCTTCATTATTTGATTTCGTTACGACTTTTGCACGTTGCTTCACTTCTTCAACTGCATTTTCCATCGCAACGCCAAGTCCTGCATATTCAATCATACTTAAATCGTTATAGCCATCTCCAAAAGCTATGACCTCTTCTTGTTTAATGCCTAAACTCTTAGCTAAACGATCAAGAGATGCTGCTTTATCTATATTTTTGGCCATCACTTCTAAAAAGAATGGTGCACTACGATAAATACTTAATTCATTTCCAAAAGGCTTTTTAAATTCTTCTTCAATAGAAGCAATATATTCTGGTGTTCCCGTTAATAAAACTTTATGTATAGGATTTTCTAATATATCAATAAAAGATGAAACCTGATATTTTCTTATATCATTAATTTTTGCTTCAATGCAAACATACTCATCGTCAATATCTTCTGTATAGATACTATCATTTTTATATGTCATACAAGCTAAGTTGTATTGTTTAGCTTGTATATACACCTTTTTAGCTTCTTCAATAGATAATGTTTGTTCATATACTGTTTCCTGATTCGGTACAGTTCCCACTCTGGCACCATTAAAAGAAAGTAAATATCCACCAAATTCATCCAACAATAATTCTTTAGCTTCATGTCTAAGTCCTGCTGTTGGTCTACCTGAAGCCAAAACAATCTTAACTCCCTGTTTTTGAACTTCGATTAAAGATTCTTTTGTTTTAGCAGTGATTTGATTATCAGAATTCTTTAAAGTCCCATCTAAATCTAATGCGATCAATTTATATTTCATCATAACCTCCTGTTTTTTTACTATCTTATAAAATTTTGTATCATTTGTCTATATTCTATTTTCCAAGATAATCACATATTTTATAAGCATATTTATAGTATAATGACTATCAGGAGGGGATAAAAATGAATCTCAAAAACAAATTAAGAAATCAGATGATTATTCTCACAATACTATCATTCTTTATATATCTCTTTTTCTTCTTGCGTATTAATGTTTATACTTATACACCTATCTTTCGTATAATCTATACAATCGTTTTTATAAGTATCATATTGATACAATGGATCATGTATTTTTCTCAAAATAAAAAAATACCAGCTATTCATGACTGGTTAGAAAACTTTCTTGCCAAACATCCAGATATTCAACATTTGCAATCTTTATCTTACGCTACAATATACGCTCAAAAACGTATCTTCGCCTTATTAGTCTATTATTTCTGTTTAAATATCATGGCTATTGTTTTTTCTTATTATATTATTATGCGTATTATCTTTGATCAGCCTATAAGTATGATCTTCTTGTTGTTTATAGTCTGTTTGTTGATAATTGTATTTGTATATGCATACATCTATACGCATATTGAAAAAACATATTATCAGTCCTATTTATACCATGATTATAAACTCTATATTCAAATGACTTATCATCTTTGTTGTATCCCTGTCTTTCAAAAAGCAATCTTGAGTTACAATACACTTATGAATGTTTCATCAGCATTGGGAAGATTGGGTTATCCTCAGGAAGCCTATGATTTTTTACTTATATGGAAACAAAATGCCAAAAGACTTCCTGCCCTTACAAAACTTTATTACTATGAACATTGCATTGCTCACTTAGCAATGCTACAGGATCTTGAAAAGTTTGAGGATGCTTATACAAAGTTTCAAACTCTTTATCAAAGTCATCCTCGTTTACACCAAAGAGAAAATATCAAAACATTAACTTTGATTGTTTCTCTTTATGTCGCTTATATTCATAATCAACCTGAAGAAGTCCTTCAACTCAAAAAACAAATACTATCATCTCATAATGATCTTCCACCTCAAATCAAAACAATTTTTGAATGGGCAGAAGCCAAAATATAATTCATCTAATCAACATTATAAAGACTTTGAACAAGGACAGACCTTTTACCATACGTATGACGTGAACGAACATATTCAAAAGGAGTCCATTATTTAAATACGTTACTTGTTGTACTTCAAGCATAGGTGTTGTTGGTGTACATTTTAAGTATTCGACTTCCAAGTTGTTTGGTAAATCAGCCCTAATCTTACGATTAGCACCAACAATCTTGAGTTTAAGATCTTCCTTTATATCATTATAAAACGAAGATAATAAAATCTCTTCTGTTAAATGGGGTATAACTTGAACTGGAACTTTTAAATATTCTATTCAATAGAGTTCTTTATGCAATAAACGCAGACGAATAAGAAGACCAAAAAGCGTCCAAATGGACGCTTTTAAGTCGTATTCAAAAAAATTAATCATTCAATAAAAATATTTTTTATTTCAATACAAAGAAATGATTTATTACTTACACGTCTTCGATACCTCTCTACAATTAAATACTATATAGTGAGTTCATTATATCAAAGCGAATCATCACTTAAATCAAAACACTTAATCAACTACGTCATTAATAATCAATCTATAGTGACTATGTTTTATCATCAAATGAATGAAACATTATCACCTTTTTAACGAAATACTCAAAATAGTTTCTAACTGTTTTAAAAAATAATCCTTATTCTCTTTTGTTGGTTTAGATGGACCTTTGATATGCTTATGACTTTTTCTTTGATGAGCCCCAATATAACGTCTTAATAAAAGCTCATCAATATTCTGTGATGTGATTTTTAGCCCTGAGACATGTAAAACATAAGCGCCTTTTCCTAATGCCAGGGCTGCCAACCCATAGTCTTGAGTAATGAGTAAATCCCCTTTTTTCAAATCAGATAAAATACGCATATCAACACTATCTTTACCAATTTCACATTCTATAACAGGATAAGGGGCATCCTTTAATAAATGGGCATAATCTAAATACACAAACATCTCTATTTGATAGTCTAATGTCAATTGATAAATGTCATTTTTATACATGGCAGCATCGCCATCAACAATCACTCTCATACAATATGTAGTGCCAAAATCAAAACTATAGCGACAATACCACCAATAAGTCCGCCGATATGACCCGTTTTAGAAATACGTCTATCCATGAATGTATAAATCAGATTGATAATAATCACAAATGCAAAATCATTTAATACACTCATAAATGGACCACCTAAAATATATCCTAAAGCAATGATAGCTCCAAAAAATCCAAAAACAACACCACTAGCTCCAATCGTTAAAGTCTGATAATAACGTGATGAAATTTGTGATGCACTATAACTTAATAATGAACTTAATATCATGGATATAATAACCAGATACAAGTAAGGAACTGTTCCTAGACAAGCCTCTAGAAAATGTCCTACCTGATATAATGCATATGCATTCATTAAAAAGTGAAAGAATTCTGCATGTATAAAGTGACATGTTATAAAACGCCAATATTGATGACGTTCTTGAATATAAGGAGGATAAAATCCTCCTAATTTTAATGCACAACTCCATTTATCATCATGTTGTATAAACTGAATATATATAAATATAACTGCACAAATTAATACATAAATATTAGTTATCATCTTCTACCTCTATAACTGTAATTGTTCTTACGACTTGTGTCGTATTTCCATCTTTATCACTAACCGTATACATAATCTCATAGATTCCTGGTACTTGATTATCAACATGTCCATCGACAATCAGACGTGATGTAATATCTCCTTCAATATCATCTGTCGCATAAACACCATCATATAAATCCACACTCTCTCCAACATGAATTTCAAGGTTTTCAATACCTTTAATTGTTGGTGCAATAGCATTTTTTTCTACAACAACCTTGACTCTTAAAGAACTTGACTGGTTGCCATGCTGATCTTCTACAATGATACGTTCAATCTGTGTTCCTTCAATTTCAAAAGATTTTATTTCACTCTTTTTACCACTTTTTTCATCATAGAAATAAACCTTTGTAAGTGAATGGTCTTCAACATTTTCAATCAAGTCTTCAGCTTGAAGTGTTTCACCTAACTGAACATGCCATTCTACTTTCTTTAATTGAAACTTAGGTTTAATTGTATCTTCTACCACAATCTCAAAATATTGTGTTTCATTAAAATAAGTAATAGATGCCTGATATGTTCCAACTTCCTTTGAAACATGTGATAAATCTAATTTCACATTTTCTAAGACTGAATGATTCGCATTGACATATTCACTAACATCTGTAGGAATAACTTGTCCATATTGAAATGTAAAAACATTTCTTTTTAATTTAATTGGGGAAATTGTTAATGCTAAATAAATTAATATTGTATCAACAAGAATAAAAAAGGTTAAAATTGAAACAATAATTTTATTCTGCATAGTATACACCCCCTATTAAATATTATATCACTAAAATATGAAATTTTTGTGTCTAATGCTTTTTCTTTTGAAAAAAGAAGGGATTACCCTTCTAATCTTGATAAAACTTTTGTTTTTCCAAGCAAAGCAATTGATTTTGTTAAATCTGGTCCATGCATAATACCAGTCGTTGCAATACGAATTGGCATATATAACATCTTTCCTTTTGCTTTTGCTTCTTTTTGTGTTGCCTTGATACATGCAAAGATATGATCTGCATCAAATTCTTCATCTGATAATTGTTCTAAATGTGATTTAAACACCGCTAATGTATTTGGAATAGATTCATCCTGCATAAATTCTTGAGCTTCTTCACTGATCTGCATGTCATCTTCAAAGAATAATGCAACCTGTTCAACAATTTCTTCACCATAACTGATATGATCACGATGAACATCAATTAACTGTCTGATCCATTCATCACTCTTATCAGATAAATCATAAGCCTTTTGTAAGAATGGTAGACACAAATCAACCAATTCATCTAAAGTTTTTTCTTTTAAATATTGGCTATTCATCCATTTTAATTTATCGTTATCAAAAATAGCCCCTGATTTAGAGATACGATCAACACTAAATGATTGAATCAATTCATCCAATGTAAATAATTCTTTTTCTTCTTTTGGTGACCATCCTAACAATGCAATATAATTCAAAATAGCTTCACTTAAATATCCTTTTGAAATTAAATCCTGATAAGAAGCATCCCCATTACGCTTACTTAATTTATGTGTTTCATCTTTCATCACAGGTGGACAGTGAATATAAACTGGTGGTTCCCATCCAAATGCCTGATATATCAAATTATATTTAGGTGTAGAAGACAAATATTCATTTCCTCTGACAACATGTGTAATATTCATTAAATGATCATCAACAATATTAGCAAAATTATATGTTGGATATCCATCACTCTTTAACAATACACCTTCAGATAATCCTGCATTTTCAACTTCAATATGTCCATAAACTTCATCATCAAAAGAAGTGACTCCTGTACTTGGAATTGTTTGTCTGACAACATATTTTTCACCATTAGCAATTCTTTGTTTTGCTTCTTCTAAAGATAATGATTTACATGGGTCGATATACCCTAATTCTTCATGATCAGCATTTTCTTTTTTTGCTTCTTCAATTGTTTCTTCATCACAGAAACAATAATGTGCGCCACCTAATTCTACTAATTTATCAGCATATTCTTTATAAATAGCTAATCTTTGTGATTGAATATAAGGTCCTACATCTCCTGGTTTATCTGGTCCTTCATCATAATGTAAACCTGTCTTATCAAGAACATCATAAATCATATCAACTGCCCCAGCAACTTCTCTTTGCTGGTCAGTATCTTCAATTCTTAAAATGAAATCCCCACCATCATGTTTTGCAATCAAATATTCATACAAAGCTGTTCTTAAATTCCCAATATGCATATAACCTGTTGGACTTGGGGCAAATCTTGTACGTACTTTACTCATTTTCTCTATCCTTCCTTATTTAATAATACAACACTCTGGGCAACAATACCTTCTTTTCTTCCAACAAAGCCCATCTTTTCGCCTCTTGTGGCTTTAATATTAACTTGTGTGATGTCACAATGAAGAACACGAGCAACATTGTCTTTCATCTTGGCAATATGTGGAGCCATCTTAGGTTCTTCACACAAAATTAAGCTATCAATATTTCCAATCTGGTAACCTTCTTTTTTCATCATCTGATACGTATATTCTAATAATAACATGGATGAAATCCCTTTGTATTTAGGGTCTGTATCTGGAAAATGCTTTCCAATATCACCAAGTCCCATGGCACCGATAATACTTTCAATAATCGCATGAAGCAAAACATCCGCATCGCTATGTCCTTTTAAACCTTTTTCGTAAGGAATTTCCACCCCACCTAAGATAAGTGGTCTACCTTCTACTAACTGATGAATATCAATAGATTGTCCAATTCTCATCATACACATCATCCTTTCTGCCCTATTCTAGCACAAATAAGATGAATATACAAAACTATATCTTATGAAACTGTTTTATATTTTCAAAAAATATGGTAAACTAAAGCATATATTGAAACAAGGAAGGTTGGACACATGGATAATAAAGAAGTTATAAGTAAAAATTTTATTGAAAGAATTATAGATAAAGATTTAGAGGAAGGAACATACACAAAAGTTGCTACACGTTTTCCACCTGAACCTAATGGATATTTACATATTGGACATGCGAAGTCTATCTTATTAAATTATGGACTCGCTAAAAAATATAACGGAACTTTTAATCTTCGCTTCGATGATACAAATCCAACAAAAGAAAAGACTGAATTCGTTGACTCTATTGTTAAAGATGTGGAATGGTTAGGTGCTCAATATGATGGTGAAATCAAGTTTGCTTCTGATTATTTTGAAGATATGTATGAAGCTGCAGTAAAGTTAATCAAAAAAGGAAAAGCCTATGTTTGTGATTTAACAGCTGAACAAATCAAAGAATACCGTGGAACATTAACAGAACCAGGAAAAAATTCACCTTATCGTGATCGTAGTATTGAAGAAAACCTTGATTTGTTTGAAAGAATGAAAAATGGTGAATTTGAAGATGGAAGCAAAGTCTTACGTGCTAAAATTGATATGGCTTCACCAAATATCAATATGCGTGATCCGATTATTTATAGAATTGCCAGAATGACACATCATAACACTGGTGATCAATGGTGTATTTATCCAATGTATGATTTTGCTCATCCTATTGAAGATGCGATTGAACATATCACTCATTCTATCTGTACACTTGAATTTGAAGATCACCGTCCTTTATATGATTGGGTTGTCCAAGAACTTGAATATCCTGAACCACCAAAACAGATTGAATTTGCAAAACTTTATTTAACAAATGTCATTACTGGAAAACGTTATATTAAGCGTTTAGTTGATCAGGGTATTGTTGATGGATGGGATGATCCACGATTAGTTACCATTGCTGCTTTAAGAAGAAGAGGATTTACACCTGAATCATTAAAGAATTTCATGGATTTAGTTGGTGTCGCAAAAAGCAATTCATCAGTTGATTATGCAATGCTTGAATATTGTATTCGTGATGATTTAAAACCAAAAGCACCTCGTGTTATGGCTGTTTTAGATCCTATTAAGCTTGTGATTGACAACTACCCAGAAGATCAGGTTGAATACTTAGATGCGCAAGTGAATATGGAAAATCCTGAATTAGGTGTAAAACAAATTCCATTCTGCAAGGAGTTATGGATAGATAGAGATGACTTTATGGAAGAACCACCTAAAAAATATTTCCGTTTATTCCCAGGTAATGAAGTGCGTTTAATGAATGCTTACTTTGTTAAATGTGTAAGTTATGAAAAAGATGAAAATGGAAAAGTGACTGTTGTACATTGTACTTATGATCCAATCACAAAAAATGGAACTGGATTTACAGGTCGTAAAGTCAAAGGAACAATTCATTGGGTACCAGTACCTTTCGCAAAGAAAGTCACTGCCAGATTATATGAAAATCTTGTGGATGAAGAAAAAGGTGTTTACAATGAAGATGGAAGTGTCAATTTAAATCCAAATTCATTAACAGTTGTTGAAAACTGCTATATTGAACCAGCTATTGAAGATGCAAAACCTGGAGATTCATTCCAGTTTGTAAGAAATGGATATTTCTGTGTTGACACAAAAGATTCTACTGATGATCATCTTGTCTTTAATAGAATTGTCTCTTTAAAAAGTTCATTTAAATTACCAAAGAAATAAGATGGGGGCTACCCATCTTTTTTATGTACTTTCTGATATATTTTTTGCATTTGTAAATCTGTTAATGCCATACGACTGGCACATTGTTGGAGTTCTTCACAAATATCCTGTAATACCTGATCTTTGTTTTTATATAAAATTTCATGTTCTAAACTGGC
Source organism: Clostridium sp. AUH-JLR23 (assembly GCF_964238065.1). Taxonomy (NCBI): domain Bacteria; kingdom Bacillati; phylum Bacillota; class Clostridia; order Eubacteriales; family Clostridiaceae; genus Clostridium; species Clostridium sp. AUH-JLR23. The sequence goes on along the minus strand of NZ_CAXSKY010000002.1, from coordinate 25,431 downwards.
CCAAAAATCCATTGCAATTGTTTGCATTTGAATTTCAACTGGAAGCTTCATTTTTCCAGATTTCAAATAAACAGGTACCTCTAATACAAGATGCAAAGAGCGATAACCTGTATCTTTAGGATAATCAATATAATTCATTTTCTTTACTAATATAATATCATCATGCATGATTAATAATTGAGAAATATATTGAATATCATTGATATAATGACAAATAACTCTTAAACCAGCAATATCATTTAACTTTTCTAAAGATTGCCTTTCTAAAGGATATTGCTTTCGTTGCAGTTTGTCTATGATACTTTCAGGAGATTTAATACGTGATTGAATATTATGAATTGGACTATATCCATTTTCACACTTCAATTCATCATCAATACTTTCTAACTTCATTTTCATGACTTTAATAGCCTGTCGATAAGGCTGCATTATTTTCCAAAAAGTCTTATGATCATTCAATTCATCTTTCAAGTCCATAACATCACCCAATCATCATTGTATGTCAGATTATGAAAAGGATTATCATATAAATATGTGAAAAAATAAGACAGAGAATTAACTCTGCTTTATCATATAATCTGTTAAATTAATACCATGTTTCATAGCATATAGAACATGATTTTTATCATTGATATGAGCCACTTTTGCTTCTAGGATAGTCGCAATATATCTGGCATCATCATCTAAAATCATCGGCCAGAAAAAGTAGAATCTTGTCCCATCTTTAAAGAAAAACTCAAAATCAGGAACATAGACTTCATAGGCAATAGGACTTGCTCCCATGACATTCATATATTTACGATTTGCATAAACATTGACTTTTTCAATATCCTCATAACGATAATAATGCATAATCTTTTCATCTTTACCTACTAACACTGCAAAGAAATATTTTAAATTATCCATCATTCCTTTAAATTCATAATAGCGAATACCATCTCTTAAAAATTCTACAGACTGGTCTAAAGAGTTATCTAACATCATGGATGGGCCTGTTGCACGATTAGCCACTCCAATCGACACAATGGTTAAAGTGATAAACATCAAAGCAAAGAGAGTCCACCATATCCAAGCCTGTTCTATAACAAGCCTTAACCAGATCATGACTGTTCCTGTCAAAAACAATGAACCTAATACTTCATAAATAATTTGTCTTTTTGCCCATGCCTTTGTTAGCTTTCTTCCTAACGATACAGTATTGGTTGTTTTTTGAATACCTAACTTCCAATGATGTGAGGTTTCTTCAATATCCTGTAAAGCTGGAATTAATGGTAAATCTTTATCATGATAGTTATCAATCGTTTTTTTAATTTCTTTCATATTTTCTATTTGATTATCCAAATGAATCTGATTGACTCTTAAACATTCATGAAAATCTAAATGTCCATTAACAATAGCTTTAACATCATCAATAGAAATATTTAATCCTCTTAAAAATTTAATTAATTTTAAGACCTGTAAATCTTCATCACTATAGTTACGATAACCATTATCATCTCTTTGAGGAGTAATAAAACCTTCTTTTTCATAATAACGAATGGTATGTTTACTTAGCCCTAATTCTCTTTCTAAATCACTTGTTTTCATATTATTTCCCTTCTTTCTACTTATATTGAACACTATGGAGTCACTCTACAGTCAAGAGTTTTTTTGATTTGATTGAAGTTTTTTCACTTTTTATAACAATATGATAAAATAGAATTATAAAGAAACATAGAAAGGAGAAAAACTTATGAAAATTTTATTATGTTGTAAAGCTGGTGTGACTTCTAATATGTTTGCATCTGCCTTAAAAGATGAAGCTTCTAAAAAAGATATGGAAGTTATCATTTGGGCAACTGCAGAAACAATGATTGAATATTCTATTGAACAAGCAGATTTAATACTTGTTACACCACAGCTAAAAAGCTCCGTATCTAAATTTGAGGATCTTGCCAAAGCTGGAACTCCTGTTATTTTGATCAGTGATGAAGATTTTGTTCAATTCAATGCAAAGAAAGTTTTAGAAGAAGCACTTGCCAGTCTTTCATAATGATGACACTTGATCAGCTGGAAAAAGAATTCCAGCTTTTCTTCTGGCTATAGTTTGAACTTTACAAACTGTTAAGCTATGTTTCAACATCTCATAACATCTTTGATAATCTTGATTTTGATACATATCTACAAATGCCTGCATTTCAGCATACATAACATGTTGATGTTGATGATCTGTTTGTATGCTTGTTCCATCATGATTAACCCATTCAACAGTCTTGATAAAACTTGATGGTGTATCCACATAAAAATATCCTTTTTCTCCTTGAATGGTATTGAATGAAGGCGATTGACAATCTTTCGCCCCAATACATACACATTGAAAATGTGGATATTGTAAAACAAGAACACCCGATGTATCAATATGATGTTCAATACAAGGATAATAATGGATATCCTGTGGTTCACCAAATAATCCCACAACAAAATGAATATTATAAATATTGATATCCATCAATGCGCCACCTGATTTGGTATAATCAAATACCGGCAAAATATCTCCTTCAAGAAATTTTTGATAGCGTGATGAGTACTGACAGAAATGACATTGTACAATCTTGATATTTCCTATTTCATGAAGATGAGCTTTTATATATTGATAATGAGGTAAATATTGATTTGTAATAGCTTCCCATAGAAACAAATGGTTTTCCATGGCGATTTTTTGAAGAAATAATGCTTCCTGATAAGTCGATGTCATTGGTTTTTCTATAATAACATGTTTATGATGTTGCAAAGCCCTTTTAGCAAATTCAAAATGCAAATGATTGGGTAATGCGATATAGATAGTATCGACATGCTGATCATTTAATAATTGTTCATAATTTGTAGAATAACGTTCAAAACTATATTGTTCTACAATCTGTTTTAGCTTTTCCTCACTTCTTTGAGTTCCTGAAATATGAATGAGTTGAATATCTTTGATTTCATGAATAAAGGAAAGAAATTCACCCACAATCATACCACTTCCTACAATTCCTAGTTTCATTATTTACACCTTTTGTACCGCAATCAACAACATCATAGGTCTACGCATTTCATCTTTCATACCCTCCATATTCATCATTTCTAAAGGTGGTTGAGGTTCAACAACATGTTGAATCATGAAGCCATGTTTCATGAGCGTTTCAAGATACGTTGTCAAAGTACGATGATATTTCACTACTTTTTCTTGTAAAAAGACAGCTTCACGTTGTCCTTCATAAAAATAACAATCAACTGGAAAATGTAAAATATTCCCATTTTCATCGTAATACCAATCCTGATTTCCATAAGATGTGAAAACAGGATGCTCGACTGAAAACACAAAATTTCCACCCTTTGTCAACCAATTGGCAATATGTTGAACCAATTGTTCATAATCTTTGACATAATGTAGTGCCAATGAACTGAAAACCACATCAAAACTATCAGGTTCTAATGTTAAATCTTCCATAGCGATTTGACGATATTCTATTTGAGGATGTGCATGCTTTTGTTTGGCCGTTTCTAGCATACGTTTAGAAATATCAACACCCAAAACATATTGCGCATGATGTTCCGTCGCATATTGACAATGCCACCCATATCCACAGCCTAAATCTAAAACTCTTTTTCCTTGAAAATCTGGCAGTAGCTTTTCAAATTCATGCCACTCACCAGCTCCTTGAAGTCCGTAAATAGAACGATACATTTGACTATATTTTTCAAAAAAGACTTCATCATCATATTTATTCTCTTTCATAAATAACCTTCTTTCCCTTTTATCTTAGCATATCCATGAAAAAAAGCATATGTTTTCACATACGCTTAATGACTTATATTCTCCCCATATCTTTTTAAAATGATTGAATCTGCTTCTTAACTTCATCTAAGTCTGAATTGCATAAAATCGGCAAAGCATCTACTAATTGTTCTGGAGGGAGATCCCACCATTTCCACTGTAATGAAAGTTCAATCAATTCATCATCAAATCTTTTTCTAATGAATCGCGCAGGATGACCACCAACAATAGTATAAGGCTTGACATCTTTTGTCACAACACTATGTGCTCCAATAATAGCGCCATCACCAATATGTACACCTGGCATAATGACACAATGTCGCCCAAACCAGACATCATTGCCAATGACTGTATATCCTTTAAATGGCAACTGGGCTAAATGATCAGGAACTCGTTTTGCCCATTCACCACCATCACAGCAAATGGATATGTTGACACACTATTGATACGATGATTGGCTGAACCCATAATAAATTGTGTTCCAGAAGCAATCGAACAAAACTTTCCAATAATCAAACGATCGCCAAATTCGGGATAATTAAATAAGATATTCTTTTTTTTCAAAATGAATTGCATCTTCATCATCATAGTAAGTATATTCACCAATTTCAACATGACTTGCTTTCACAACATTTTTAATAAAAAAAAGGACACGACACAAAGTGAGAATAAAGAAAAAAGTCCTTAAAAAGGACTATAAATACTCAAAAACATCTAACAAAGAATCAATACATGTAATATCTGGATCTTCAATGTCTTTATGTCCAATCAGGAAAGCACGCATTCCAACACTTTTCGCTGATTGCATATCTTTGTTGTAACTATCTCCTATATAAACCGCTTCGCTTGCTTTTAATTTTGTTATTTCTAACGCTTTTTCAAACATTTCTTTGGCAGGTTTATAATAATGTGTTGTTTCACTGGAAATAATACCTTTTGGTTTTAATTCCAAATTTTTCATATTTTCTTCTACATACTGTAAATCATTATTCGTAATAATATATATAGGTAAAGGACATTGTTCAAAAAAATCATAAGAATCATCATATGCTGGTGTATGAATCCAATGTTGAACAAGTAAATCACAATAATGCTGACTATCTCCCTGTAAACCTATTTGATCTTTAATGCTTTCAAATGCTTCAAAAGCTATTTCATACTCATTTTTATAATCTTTTCCATTATAATGCATAACTAATTCATCATGTTTCTGATACCACATTTCTCCTAGTTTTTGTGGATCTTTTTCATTTGAATTTTCTACACATTCATCTAATAATTTTGTTAACCATTCACTTGTGTCATATACCAATGTTCCCATATGATCAATGAATATCGCCTTTAACATGATTAACCTCCTATCAATTCACTTTGCTTATACAAAGTACAAACTTTTTGAATTTTTTGACGTGTTACTTCAACTTGCTGTAAATCACAAACCCTTGCATGTGTTGGACAAATTGAAACACAACGCATACATGAAATGCATTTTGTTTCATCAGTGACTTGTAAACGATGACAATCAATGGCTTCTACAGGATAAAGTTTAGCACATAATCCACATTTTGTACACTGAGAAGTTACTTTTGGTTTGAGTCCTCCATGAAATTCCTTATAAGGTCTATGTCCTGGAACTTCAATAGGGTGAAGATTGTTTTTTAAAGTTTCTACTAACTTTTGAATATGTTGATAATCTTCCTGATTAGGTCTTCCTTTCGCATAATCATGGACAATAGAATGTTCACAAACAACAGCCATTGCACCTTCACAAATAAATCCTAATTCATCTAAAGTATCTTTTAATTCTATAAATGTATCATCATAATGTCTATTTCCATAAGTCACAACGAGAATTACAGGTGTCTGATTTCCTTTCAATAATTTTAATCGCTCTATAGCAATAGATGGAACTCTTCCACCATATGATGGAACACCTACAATACATAAATCTTCATGTGAAAATTCATGTGCTGAAAAATCCGTTCTTGATAAATCATATTCCTGTATAGGTTTATCCCATTGTTTTCCTATAAACCGTACAACTTCTTGAGTACTTCCTGTACCACTAAAATAAATAAGATGAATAGACATATACATTCCTCCTATGCATATCACTATTCTAACATATTTTCCAAGACTTTCCATTAACAAATATTCAATATTCAAAAAATCACTATTTATGAGCTATAACAGTTTGTTGAATATGAAATTTAAAAATATATGCTTTAAGCAATTTTTATGGTATCATATATCTGTATGAAAAAAATATTTTCAAATTGATCTAAAAAAGAAGAAAAATGAACCTTTTTTGCGTATATGAATAATAGGAGGTATGATTCATGTCTCAAAAAAAGTACAAGCTTCAAAAGATTTTTGATATTCGTATCAGAACATTATTTAAAAATCATCATATCGTGGTCGATTTTATCAATGGTATTCTTTTTTATGGAAATGCAATCATTCACTTTGACGATATCTCTTTGGCTGATTCCAATCTTGATTCCCATCTCCCCATTCAAAACATCACAAGAGAACGTGAACGTGATAATATCTATCTTGTAAAAATAGATGACCATGAGTGCCTGATTGGTATAGAGCATCAATCTCAAATTGATTGAAGCATGTTTCAAAGGACAAGGGAATATGATGAAATGAATTATCTTCAACAATTCTTCCTATACCAATCCAATCATCAGATGATTATGGGTGTCATGACATTGGTTGTCTATTACGGACAAAAGAAATGGAGTGCTCCTAGAGCATACGAGGACATGATGAAGCCCATACCTCCTGTTTTCAAAAACTATATGAATGTTGCATCCTATCCACTCATTGAAATGAGATACCTGGACCCAGAGAGATTTCACAATCAAAAACTTAAAGAGCTTATTACTGGATTGAAATATTTGTACAATCATCAATATGATGAAACTCACGATATAACAGTTAGTCATGAAATCGCAATCTCACTCGCAGCACTTACAAAAAACACACAAATTTATGAAAAGGTAAAGGAGAAAAAGATTGATATGTGTCAAGCTATCAGAGATTATGGAAAAGAAAATCTAAGAATAGGAAAAAAAGAAAGTATCATCCAAACTTTAATTAAACAACTGCAATCAAAATTAGGATTTCTTTCAAAAGATACCCTTGCAAAAATCAAATCATGCAATCAAGAACAACTTGATTCACTTACAATACATATTTTTGATATTCATAGTGAAAAAGATATTCTTCGTTATTTATCATTTGATTAATGTATATTTGATAGATGGATTATCTAAAAACAAAGTTCATACTTTATATGTAAAAAGAACATTCTATTTTTGAATGTTCTTTTCATCGTATTTTTTATGATAAGCTGCTGTAATCAAACCTTGAAATAATGGTTCACTACGATTAGGACGTGATGAAAATTCTGGATGGAATTGACACGCTACAAAATAAGGATGATCTTTCAGTTCAATAATTTCCACAAGATTTCTTTCTGGATTCTTACCTGAAAAAATAAGTCCATGTTGTTCTAAGATATCTTTATATTTATTATTAAATTCATAACGATGTCTATGTCTTTGTTGAATCAAGTCTTTGCCATATAGTTCATGAACACGACTTTCTTTTAATAACTCACAATCATAATTTCCTAGTCTTTGTGTACCACCCATATCGTTCAATGTCTGATCACTCATTAAGTGAATTAATGGTGTTGCACACATCTCATCAAATTCAATAGAATTGACATCTTGAAGTCCACAGACATGTCTTGCAAACTCAATAGAAGCCAATTGCATTCCTAAACAAATACCTAAAAATGGAATCTTTTCTTCTCTTGCAAAGCGAATAGCCTTAATCATTCCTTCAATACCACGTTGTCCAAAGCCACCAGGAACCAAGATACCATCTGCTCCCTTTAACATGTCTCCTACATTTTCATCATTAATGTCTTCAGCATTAATCCAATCAATATGTACGGTACTATTTTCATAATAACCTGCATGGCGTAAAGCTTCATTAACTGATAAATAAGCATCTGGTAATTGTACATATTTTCCAACCATCTTGATTGTTAATTCTTTATTAAGACCTTTAACACGTTGAATAAGCTGTTGCCATTCAGTCATATCAGCTTTTGGAGCTTCTATTCTTAAATGATCCAATACCAAATCATCCATATGTTGATCCAATAACATCATTGGCAGTTCATATAAAACATCAACATCATAATTAGAAATAACAGCTTCTACTGGGACATTACAGAATAAAGAAATTTTTTCTTTTAATTCCTGATCAATATGTTTTTCACTACGACAAACAATAATATCTGGCTGAATACCATATCCTCTTAGTTCTTTAACACTATGTTGTGTTGGTTTGGTTTTGACCTCATGGCTTGCTCCAATATAAGGTAGTAATGTTGTATGTATATAAAGAGTATTTTTATATCCGATATCTAAACGGACTTGTCTAATGGCTTCAATAAAAGGTAAACTTTCAATATCTCCAACTGTCCCGCCAATTTCAGTAATCACAATATCAGCCTGACTACTTTTAGCCGCTGCATAGATTTTAGCCTTAATCTCATTGGTAATATGGGGTACAACCTGTACAGTTGCTCCTAAATAATCTCCACGACGTTCTTTAGAAATGACATCGCTATAAATTCTTCCTGTTGTAATAGATGAACTACGATTCAATTCTTCATCAATAAAACGTTCATAATGTCCTAAATCCAAGTCTGTTTCGGCACCATCTGTCGTCACAAAAACTTCACCGTGTTGAAATGGCGACATTGTTCCCGGATCCACATTAATATAAGGATCAAGCTTTTGCATAAAGACTTTTAATCCTCTTTGTTTAAGCAATCTCCCTAAAGATGCAGCTGTCAATCCTTTTCCTAATCCCGAAACAACTCCACCTGTCACAAATATAAATTTAGCCATTTTCACTATCTCCTTTCTCAAATAAAAATGCACTCCAGCGGAAAGCCTGAGTGCCCTTTCTTATTCTAGCAAAAATTATTTATCAAAGCAATTATTTTTTCTTATTATTGTAATAATCTTTCAAAATCATCATCAGTCAATCGATATACTGTCCACTCATCCATTGGCTTTGCTCCTAAAGATAGATAGAAATCAATACTTGATTGATTCCAATCCAGACACCACCATTCCATTCTTCCACAGCCTCTTTCTTTAGCAATCCTTACAAGTTCCTTAATCGTTGCTTTTCCATATCCATGACCTCTATATTCTGGTTTAATATACAAATCTTCTAAATAGAGACCTGCACGTCCTAAAAATGTTGAAAAATTATGAAAAAACAAAGCAAACCCAATTCTATGATGATCCTTCACAACAAAAATCACTTCAGCTTTCTTATAATCAAATAACCATTGTTCCAATAATGCTTTATTTGCAATCACTTCATGTTCTAACTTCTCATAACGTGCCAACTCTTTAATAAACTGCAAAATAACAGGTACATCTTTTCTTTTGGCATTTTCAAATTCAATATCCATCATATACTCCTTTTTTAAATAATCCCATATTCTTCTAATGTATCAGCTAAACTTTCTAAAATATAAATGACTGGAACCTGTGTTGCTGAACTATAAAAATCCTCATTTCTTGAACTTGGTACATAATAACAGATAGCTAAATCTGCCATTTTTGCTCCTGAAGAAGAAGCACTGTTGGTTATAATAATCACTTGTACTCCACATCTTTTTAACAACATGATTCTTTGAATCATTTCATCCGTTTCACCAGATACACTTAAAACGATTGCACAGTCATGATGATTATACATCCCATGTACACGCATACTAAAATCATCACACACAACACTTCTTTTCCCTTTACGATTAAACAAATACGCTCCTGCTTTAGCTATAGCTCCTGAAATACCTACACCCCAAAACATCACCTCTTTGGATTGAGCGATTATTTGTGTTGCTTGATGAATACTTTGATTAAATTCATCATTATCAACTTTTTGAAAATAATCCAAAATATAATTTAATTTGTTCTCTTTATGATGTAAGTGATTTTTATTTTCCATTTTAATAGCTGTTTTCCATTCCACAAAACCATCATAACCTATCTTTTGAGCAGTACGTGTAATCATCGAAGGAGAAACATGAATGACTTCAGCTATATCTTTTAATTTCAGCTTAACAACTTCATCACGATGTGCTTCTACATAATGATAAATAGACATTTCTAAATCATTTAAAGTATTTAATTTTTCTATTGTTACCATCAAAACACCTCCTCAAGAAAAAAACTGAACACTTAAGTTCAGTTTAAATAAATTTTATGAAAGTTTCAATTTCTTTTTACAAATTTTTTTATTCTTCTTTACTTCATAAGTATATTGAGGTGATTTAATATCAACAACTAAAGTTTTTACGACAATATCATGCAAAGATTTCTTAGAGTTGAATACAAAAACACAAATCACTGAAATCAAACTAATAACAATACCAATATAAGCATATAATGAAGCAAAATTAAATCCTGTCATAACATTAATCATCTGATGCAACATATTGCTTGCAGTATAAATACTTCCTTCAACAAGTAAAATCATGACACCTTGTCTAAGCAGAATTTGTTTCATTGTGACATCACCATAATGATCACCAACTATTTTTAATCCTAATATTTTTTTACCTAATGTTTGCCCCTTTGTATATAATGGAATCCCAATATAATATAACAAGCTTACAGAAAATGACAAGCCTCCTGCAATCAGTTGATAAGGTTGTTCAAAGATGGTAATCACTTGTGGTATATATGAAGCATCCTCATGTAATGACATATAAAGTAAAATAAGGGGAATAGATGCCAGCAATCCTCCAACATACCAGTCAATAGCGTAAGCTATAAATCTTTTGATATAACTTGTCTGATTCTTGGATTCATTTTTCAATTCATTAAAATAGTTTTTCATCTCACATCTATTCCTTTCCTTTTATTTTTGATTTAAAAATTGATATAAAGCTCCTACAAGATTCGCATCATTACGATAATAACATGGTTCAATAACCGGTTTTACATAATAATCATTATTCTCAAATATTTCATCATTAACCTGTTGAATATATTCAAAGAGAAGTGGTTGGGCACTAATACCTCCACCTATGACAAATTTTTCTGGATCTAAAACACATTGTAAACTATAAATTCTTTTGACAAGGATTGTCACAAAATCCTTGATTGCTTTTTGTACTTCAAGATGACCTTGATTTGCCATTTCAAAGATTTCAATACCAGTATATTCCTGTTGGGTACTTAGACGCTTTTGCACACATTTTAATAATCCTAAAATACCATTTGTTGCCCACCAGAAATCTTCCCCATCTATACCATGAGAAAAAATCATTGAAAACTCACCACCAAAGAAGTGTTTTCCATATTGTACTTCACCTTGATGAATAACACACCCACCAACGGCTGTTCCTAAAACAATGACAACACCATCTTCAACATCTTGAAGATTCCCAAATCCAAGTTCAGCTGCTCCAGCACATTTAGCATCATTACCAATAGTTATAGGGCATGGACAACGTTGCTGTAATTTTTCTTTCATAGGAATATCTCGAATATAAGATAATGCCCCTCCAGTAAAACAATAGCCCTTTTGAGGATCAATAATTCCCGGCATAGAAAGAGCAATCCCTTCAATACCACCTTTATAATCATCATAAAGCTGTCCTATCGTTTCAATAAAATGTTCCAATGTGTCCTGAGGTGTAGGTGTTGATCCTCGTTCATATATTTGAGCTTGTTCATCCATTAAAGCATATTTAATAGAACTTCCACCCACATCTAAAACAAGATATTTCACTATAGCTTATCTCCTTGACTGGCAATGACTTGTTTATACCATTCAAAAGAATCTTTTTTATAACGTTTTAAAGTTCCAGAACCATCATTGTTTTTATCTACATAAATAAAACCATAACGCTTTTTCATCTCACCTGTAGAAAAGCTTACACAATCTATACAACCCCAAACAGTATAACCTAAAACATCAACACCATCTATTTCAATAGCTTTTTTCATTTGTTCAATATGTTCTTTTAAATAATTAATACGATATTGATCATGAACTTGATTATTATCTTCTAAAACATCAATAGCTCCAAAACCATTTTCAACAATGAAGGTAGGAAGTTGATAACGGTCATAAAGCCAGTTTAAAGTATATCGTAGTCCTTTGGCATCAATTGGCCATCCCCATTTTGTCTTTGAAATATATGGATTATCACATAAATCAGTTGCTTCATTATAATCTAAATATTCATTACCATCACCTTTTGTAGTAAAAGACATGTAATAACTAAAACCAATATAATCTACACAACCATCTTTTAAAGTAGCTATGTCTTCTTCTGTGATATCAAGATGATAACCTTTACGTTTAAAGAATGATTGCATATAAGCTGGAATCTTTCCACGTGCATGAACATCAAGATACCAGAAACGTTTATGATTCGCTCCAACAGCCTTTAACATATCATCCGGACTACAAGAATAAGGATAAATAGGTGTCATTGCCATCATACAACCAACCATAAAATCCGGATTAATATCATGAGCAATTTTCACTGCCTTCGCACTGGCAATCAATTCATATAGACTGGCCTGATAAACAATTTCTTCTTTATCTTCGCCTTCTTGAAAGAGAATTCCAGAATTTGTTAATACAGAAATATCAGATTGATAATTGGCTTGATTATTAATTTCATTAAATGTCATCCAATATTTCACTTTATCTTTATATCTTTCAAAACAAACTCTTGCAAACCTTTCAAAGAAAGTGATTAACTGTCGATTTCTCCATCCGCCATATTTTGTAACTAAACCATAAGGCATTTCAAAATGTGATAATGTAATTACAGGTTGAATATCATTTTTAAGTAATTCATCAAACAAATCATCATAGAATTTCAATCCTGCTTCATTAGGCTGTTCTTCATCACCTTGAGGAAAAATTCTTGCCCACGAAATAGAAGTTCTAAAACATTTAAATCCCATTTCTTTAAACAATGCAATGTCTTCTTTATAACGATGATAAAAATCAATGGCTTCATGATTTGGATAAAATTCATTTTCATCAATGACAGGTGTAATCTTTCTTGGACTGGCATGGCTACCTACAGTCATAATATCTGATACATTGATACCTTTGCCACCATCACGCCATCCACCTTCAACTTGATGGGCGGCAACTGCACCGCCCCATAAAAAACTAGCTTTCATCTTTATTCACCTTCACCAGCTTATTCTGCCTTAACAGCTGCTCTTGTACTTGCCATAACAAATGGTAAATAAATGACTGTACTAATAGCTACACAGACAAATCCAATGACGAGTGCCATAATACTTGTTGCTCCCGAACCTAAAAATGGAATCAAGAATCCCGGTGTTGTCCAAGCTACACTATAAGCAACCGGTGGAATGATTTGAATCACTTCAACACAGAACCATCCAAAAATATTACATACAACTGGTGCTAAAATAAATGGAACCATATACATAGGATTCATAACAAGTGGGAAACCAAAAATAATTGGCTCATTGATGTTAAATAATCCCGGTGCTAAAGACATCTTCGCAATTTGATATTGTGCTTTATTTTTACGTCCAGCAATAAACATCGCAATAATCAAACCTAGAGTTGCTCCTGAACCACCTGTATTACCAAATGCATCATTGATTGATCCCCAGTTGACTGGATAAGGGGCACCCCATGCCGTTCCATTAGCAGCAACATAAGCTAAGTTGGCATTGGCTTGTTCTGTGAAAATAACAGAACGCAATGCATTTAATGTATTTGGTCCATGAATACCTAATACCCATAAGAATTGTTGTACCACAACAAATGTTAATATTGTTCCCATTGAACTTCCTAAAGATGTTAATGGTGCCTGAATCGCATTATAAATAAGCACTTGAATACCATCAGCTGTAATTTTACCAAAAATAAAGTTAATCACACCAGTTAATCCAAGTACAATCATAATAGGAATTAATAAGTTAAATGATTTAGAAACAGCTGGTGGAACCATTGCTGGCATAGAAATTCTTAATTTAGAATTACGTCCTAAACGTGTCAAAATTTCAGCAACAAATAAACCAACAAATAAAGCAACGAATAGACCTTGTGCTCCTAAATAAGTTGTTGTTAAACCTGCACCAGATTCATCAGCAAAAGCTCTTGAAGCAGGATACAAAATGAAATATGCAGAAAGAGATGTTACACCACATAAAACTTTATCTCCTTCCATTTCTTCAGCTAATTGATAGGCTGTTAAAAAAGCAATTAAAACAGCTAAGATATTTGTTGTCCCGTTAATAACTGAATTGAGGACTGCCTGATATTCAGCTAAATTAGGAATCAAATCTCCTAAATGAAGCAAACTTGCAATGAATCCATTTGGATCTAATAAAACATTGTTAATCAATAAAACCATTGAACCTGCCATTGTCAGTGGGAATGATAATGTAAATGCATCACGCACTGCAGCGACATGTCTTTGACCATTGATTTTAGCAGCAAATGGAACAAAGAACTTTTCCATTGTTGCCTGTAACTTGTCCATAATTTTTCCTCCCTTATCTCAATTTTGACAGATAATTTGAAACCGGTTTCTTATCTACGTCAGCATTATAACAAACCCCTCTAAGCAAAAAAAGGGGTTTTCCCCATTCATCATTTTCATTCATTTTTAACAAAAAATAACATTTTTGTGACAAAACGTTACACTTCCATTGTCATTCCTGCCAACTTTTCAATAATACACATTGCCGGTATTTGAGATGTTAATTCTCTATCATTAATACGATGTCGATTGATATAATAAGGAATCATCAGATGACTTAGTCTTGATAATGTATTATTTTCCGTAGCACTAATGCCTATAATATGACATCCACTTTCTTTACAGCCATGTAACATGCTGATTGTTTCCACCGTTTCTCCTGATACTGACAAAACAATCACCACACATTTTTCACCAGAAAATGTCATATTCGTATAAGGATCATGTATCGCAACAGATAATTTCCCATAGTTTGTAAAACATCTTGCTCCATAATCAGCCATAATTCCCGAATCACCAATACCAATAAACAACAATATATCTGCATTACCAATCATTGTCGTGGCTTCACTAAATTTTTCTCGATAAAAAGGACTATCCAACTTTTCGATACAATGAATGATTTCAGCAAAATCATATTTTTTTAAAAGTGTTTTTTCTCTTAATTCATTTTTAAAGACATATTTCAATTCTTTAAAGCCATCATATCCAAGCTTTTTACAAAAACGTAAAATAGATGCTGTAGATGTTGAAACACCATCTGCTAACTCACGAATACTCATATATGGGAATTCTAATTCATGGGTAATAATATACTCATAAATCTTCATTTCTAATGGATTAAACTGTTGAATCTGTTCCTTTGTAAACATTCTTATCACCTTTTTTATCATATCAAAATTCAAACTTTTCCAAAAGAAAAACATTACCGTTTCTATAATTTTATATTGTATTTATTATGCTTTTTGAATAAAATATTCTTATAAATATAAACAGGAGGCATATGATGCAGGTAGAAAGACTTAATTTAGAAACAAATGAAAAAGAAAAAGTGGATTGTATAGGTATTGTTCAATTTATTGGACATGATAAAAATGCTGATTTAACAGATGGAAAGAATTATTATGTGATTGGATTTCATCAACAATTATTAAAAGTTATTGATGATACACAAGATTATTATTACTATATTCCCTTTGATGCAAATGATATTGGTCAAAAAGAAGGCATTGTGAGTGGTTTTCATATTATTGAAGATCCTACTGGTAAAATTCATGAATTGTTTGCTTCTTATAAAAAGGATTTTGACTTGAAACAAAAGAAACGTTCTCAAAAACTTTCTCAACGTCTTATTCAATGGAAATTAAAAAAACTAGATGAAAAAGAATCAAAATAAACATTCTTTAAGAGGTCTATCATGTCATTATTTCAAAAATTAAAAGAAAGTCAAAAATTTACTCACAATGAACAAGCTGTCATTGATTTTATACTCAATAATCCTCAAGAAGTTATTAATTTAAGTGTTGATGAATTAGCTAAAGTCACTTATACATCTCCTTCGTGTATTGTCAGATTAACTAAAAAGTTGGGTGTGAAAGGTTATTCTGATTTTAAAATCAAATTCGCTTCAGAACTCAATTCTTTAATTCTCAATGAAAAACGCATTGAAATCAATATGCCTTTTGAACAAAATATCAAAGAAGAAGATATTCCTAAAAGATTTTATCAAATGTATCATCAAGTTATTGATGATGTTTATCATTCATTAGATATTCAACAATTAAAAAATATTGCTCATTTATTGTATCATTCTGATGCTATTACAGTATATGGTGTAGGTTCTTCACTATTAACTGCTCAGGATTTTGTTATGAAATGTCAAAAACTTAGGCTACCAATCTACTGCAATACTCAAATAGGTTTTGAAAATGTCCATCGTTTTAAAACATCTAAAAATCCTATTGCTTTTATTATCAGTAATAACGCTACGAGTACAAGAGTTAAAAATTGGGTATTTGAAAATATTCATTTGAATATTCCTGTTATTTTAGTGACTTCTAATGAAAATTCACCTTTAATCAAGCTTTGTAAATATGCTGTGATTTTAAAACATGGTGAAAATGACATTATCAAACAAGGGGCTTTTGCGTCTAAAATATCTATGACATTTTTATTAGATAATATCTATATGCTCATCTTTATGAAAGATTATGAAAACAATATTCATTATATTTATCACTTTGAAAACTCTGTTATCAAAGATCGACAAAATAGACGTCAATATGAATATAACCATCAAAAAGATCATCACAAATGATCTTTTTATTTTTCATCTGGTTGTTGTCCATCATGTGCCAGCCATTGACATTCTCCCATCATCATATGAGTAAATGTCGCTTTGAATGATGAATTTTCTGGACTTGCTGCATATATACCAAATTGAATTTCATCTATAGCTTGATTCATATGACAAATACGCATTTGTTGAAAAACTTGACCGTCATTTGAACACTCTATACAAAAATCATCTTCTCGTCTGCTTAAACGATACCACATAGACTTTATAGAAGCTGGAATAGATGTCGTTGCCCAATCAGAATATCCATTATTTGTTACAACACTACCTAATCTTTGAAATGCTTCATTTTCATATTCAATAGAAGCCTTTAACCAATTTTCACTATCCAAATACATCACAATGCCACATTGATCAAAACGCTGATGACTCTCAAATTCAGTTTTAACTACAAATGAAAAGTATTTTTCTTTTGTTTTCATCTGTAAAACAGGAGCATTATCATTTCTAAAATGATAATAAGTCCTTTGCCATAAATCTGTATACGGCTTTGTAATCATTTCAATTTTATCCTCTTTTATATCATAGCTTTGAGGTTCTCTTGTCCACTTTAACTGACTTATATCAAATTCCATAGTTTTCTCCTTACTTATCTCTCTCATTGATTTATTGTTTTGATTACTCTCGCTGGAACTCCTGCAACAACTGAATTATCTGGTATATCATTAACAACGATACTTCCAGCTCCTATCACGCAACCACTTCCAATCGTAACACCCGGCATGACACTGACATTCGCACCAAACCAGCAGTTATCCCCAACGACAATCGGTAATGCCTGTTCAAGACCATCATTACGTCTTTGATAATCAAGTGGATGTTTTGCAGTATAGAAACCACATGAAGGTCCAATAAAAACGTGATTGCCTATAGTTATCTTAGCTCCATCCATAAAATAACAATTATAATTAACAAAAACATACTCACCAAATTGTATATGCTTTCCATAATCACACTGAAAAGGCGCAACAATCTCTAAGCTCTTTGGTAAATAACCTAAAATCTGTTCCATAATCTTATTCTTTTGTTCAAAACAACTTGGTTTTGTTAAATTATATTCATGACATAAATCAAAGCACCGATACCTTTTTTTAACGAGTTCTTCATCATAATTGGCATCATACCATAACCCCTGTTTCATCTTTTCTAATTCTGTCATATCTTTCATTCTTCCTTTCTGTATTTGCTAATATAAGTATTATAACGATTATCACATTATTATACAATACACTTAAAAACACACCTTATGGAATGATTCCAATAAGGTGTGTCATCTTATAATCCTTGTTCAGTTAATTCTCTTGCGATATCATCTTTAATCGTGATACCTTCTGCTTCAAGCTCGGCAATCTTATCAGCAAATTGTGGTAAATATTTTTTATGGGCAATCAATAATTCATCCATAATACGTTTCCCTGTTGTTCCAGACATCACTTGTGGATTTAAAGTGAAAGCTTGAAGCAATAAATTATAATCACCAGTCACGGCAGCTTCTTCTACACAAAGTTCCATATTTTTCATACATTGCAACCATCCTCTTTGAGCAGGATGTAATGGTCCAAAGGCAATCGCTCTTGCTCCTGTGGCTCCAATAAATGAAGACACTTCTACTGTACAATCAGCTGGTAAATCTGGCACTGCTCCATTATTTCTTGTAGATACAACAATATGTGTGTTTTTATCCGCATAGATAGAAGCAATTGTTTCACAGGCAGCATCACTATAATGTGTTCCACCACGTTTTGTTAATTGTTCTGGTTTATAATTTAAATTTGGATCTTTATATAATTCAAATAACTCTGCTTCTGTTTTCTTAACTTGTTGACCTCTTGTTCCAACATTGACATCATGATATTCTTCTAAAGAATGTTTCAACATTTCTTCTTGACGATAATAATATCTATGATATCCACATGGAATCATTTGCATTTGATCTAATTGTTCTTTAAAGAACTTCACATTAAAGATATTCTTTGGTGTTCCATCATCAACATCTGGATCATAGATGGCATCAATAATTTTTTGTGTAATATCATTTCCTGTTGCATTATCAAAGACTTTATGCCAATGGAAATGATTCAATCCAGCAAACTTATATGTTAATTCATCCAATGTTTTATGAATCATTTGTGGTTCTTTCATCATTGCTCCTACAGGAACATTACATAATCCAATCACTTTATCCCATTTTCCGTATCTCATGACAGCTTCAGTGACCATTCCACTTGGATTTGTAAAGTTAATTAACCATGCATCTGGACATAATTCTTTCATATCTTCTACAATATCTAAAATCACTGGAATTGTTCTTAAAGCTTTAAACATACCTCCAGCTCCATTGGTTTCTTGTCCTAACATTCCATATGATAAAGGAATTCTTTCATCTTTAATACGGGCATTTAATAATCCCACTCTAAATTGAGTCGTCACAAAATCAGCATCTTTTAATGCTTCTCTACGGTTTAAAGTTAAATGCACTTTGACATCATATGGTGAAGCATCCCACATACGTTGAGCCATCGCTCCAACGATTTCAAGTTTTTCTTTTCCATCTTCAATATCAACTAACCAAATTTCTTTGATTGGAAGTTCATCATATCTTTTAATGAATCCTTCCATTAATTCTGGTGTATAGCTACTTCCTCCACCAATTGTTACAATTTTTACAGATTTCTTTTCCATGTTTTTCTCCTTTATTAATATCTTTTATAATCTTCTGGATTTAATAATGATGCAGCATCCTTATCAGCAATAATCGTAAAGTTTGGATGTAATTTTAAAATTGTTGATGGTAATTCATCAGTAATCGGTGAATCTAAAACTTGTTTTAAGATTTCTGCTTTTTCTTTACCATTGACAATCATCACAAGATGTTTAACACGCATTAAACTCTTTGGACCCATCGTATAAACATAAGGGATATTGTCACGAGGGCGATATGTTTCATTGACTGCAACTTGATCATCACGTAAAATCTTATAGGTATAACTATCCATTGGTGTACAGCGAGGACAATTACTACAGAAATGTCCATCCCATCCTAAACCAATGACCATCACATCTAAACCTCCACCATTTCTAATTTCTTCATCATATGTATCCCAGTTATCTTCTGTTACACAATGAATTTGAGAATCAGGAATATTGGCAGGTGTATAAAATAATTCATGCATTTCTTCCCAGATGGGACCATGTTCTTGTCCTATATAAGGTCCATCATCAAAAATATAATATTGAATATCTTTGAATTTCTCCTGATCTTTAACATAAGGAATCATCATTTCATACATTTTTCTTGGTGAACGTCCAGAAGTCAATGAAATATTGACACGTTTATCTTGCATCATAGCACCTAAGACAATATGCATACAGCTTTCGCTCATTTTTTCTTCATTTTCTTCAATAATTAATTTCATATTCTTTACCCTTTCTATTTAAAATATATGAATGAATTGATTAATCATACAAATAATATAAACAATACCAACTATTAACCATATAACTTTTTGCTGATATAAAAATTCATTATTTTCATCAAATAATCGATATAGCCCATAAGGTGTGAAAAGGAAAATCCATAAATATGTCCACATTTTCTTTTTTGTAAAACCATTGAATTTTTCTTCTTCAATAGAACGTCGATTCATTCTTTTACGAATTTGAATAATATTTTTCTGTGTTTCTGTTAATTCTACTTTACTCATGTCTTTTCCTTTTCCTTTCATTTTTATTTTTAAGCTTGATTTTCTTCCATTTGTGCCTGTTTATTAGAAATCAAAACAAATGGAGTATAAATAACAACTGATAAAGCCACACAAATAATTTGTGTAATTGCTGTACCAATATGTCCACCGGTTGCTAAAAATCCCATAATACCTACTGGTGTTGTCCAAGGGACTTGGAATGAAATCACTTGTGCAAATCCAATCACTGTCATCCAATAAGCAAATGTTGCTGAAATCACTGGAGCAAACATAAATGGAATAGCTAAAATTGGGTTTAAGACAATTGGTAAACCAAATGTCATTGTTTCATTGATATTGAAGATTGCTGGAGCAATTGATAATTTTGCAATTGTACGATAGTCATCACGTTTAGAGAATAACAATATAGCAATCAATAAACCACCAGTAATCCCGGCACCTGTAATAATTGTAAAACAACTAATAAATCCAGTATTTAAAATATTTGTAGGTTCGAGTCCTTTTAAAACTGCATCGGTATTTTCAGTTAAAGCCAATAACATAGGTGCTGAATAGATAGCCCCTAAAGTCTGTGTACCATGAATACCAACAACCCATAGTAATGTAGATACCCAGAACAATAACAAATAACCTGGTAAACCAGTTAAAACACCTGTGAGTGGTGCTTGAATCCATTTTGCAATAGCATCATAGAATGAATATCCAAATACTTCATTAAATAATAATCCAATACCTGAAATAATAAAGATAGTCACAACACCCGGAATCAATACATTAAATGCATTAGCAACATTACTTGGTACCGTTTCTGGTAAAGAAATCTTCATCTTTCCACCTTTAACTAGTCTAATATATATTTCTCCAGAAAGGATACTTGAAATCATTGCCATAAATAATCCTTGTGCATTTGTATACTGTACTGCCAATACATCAGCAACATCAAAAGAAATTCCTTGATCATTTGTCACAACCATTGTTGTCGCACATAATGTAACATAACAAGATAATGCTACCAATGGTAAAGTCATATCTTGTTGCATTCCATATTGTTTTCCTAGTTCAATCGCAATTAAGACAACTAAACCAATTGTTAAGAAGTTTAATGTTGCATAATATGCAGCATCAAACATTGGATTTAAGTTTTCTAACCAGCTAAATATCTCAAAGTTAGCTAAACTAATCCCTTGTTCATTAGGTGTACAAATAACACTTGTAAATAAAACACTAAATGCTCCACAAATCGTAATTGGCAATAACGCTGTAAAAGCATTTCTAATCGCTGACATATAACGATTTGTCTGCAATTTTTCTGCTACTTTTAAAATAGCTTCCATTAATTTGTCTGTCATATTATTTTCCTCCTCTTCCTTTTGAGCCTATTGTATTGATTTTTGATACCGCTTTCAATATTATGGAAATTCATTGGAACTTTCTTTCAATCTTTTTTGCTTTTTGATGATTTTCTTAAAACTTTCTGACTTTTTTATTTTATTTTATGAAAAACAAAATGAAATGTTCAGTATCATTAAAACATTTTTTCTTTAGAAAAAAGATTGTTGTTTCTATAAATTTCTATATAATATGTTTAGGAGGCGATAAGACATGAATACACCTCATATACTCGTTGTAGATGATGAAAAAGAAATTACTGATTTAATTGAAATTTATTTAACACAAGAAGGATATCAAGTGGAAAAAAAATATAATGCTTTCACTTTGATGAATGATATTTTAGAGTATCATATTGATCTTGTTATTTTGGATATTATGATGCCTGAAATTGACGGAATACATGCTTTAAAAATGATTCGTGAAAAATATAATGTGCCTGTTATTATTGTTTCAGCCAAAACTGCTGATACTGATAAAATTGAAGGACTATTGACAGGTGCCGATGATTATGTCAGTAAACCATTTAATGCTATGGAACTGGTTGCCAGAGTCAAATCACAGCTTCGTCGCTATCAAGTTTTTAATAAGCCTATCAATCATTCTTCACATTTGATTGAAGCAACAGATTTAATTATTGATACACAAAAGAAATTAGTAACACTGGATGGAAAACCTTTAGCTCTTACAAGAATTGAATATGAAATTCTTGTCTTGTTGGCTAGTCAACCGGGAACAGTCTTTTCTATTGAAGATATTTTTGAAAAAATCTGGCATATGAAATCAAATAATTCTAATAATACAATTATGGTCCATATTAGAAAACTAAGAGAAAAAATAGAAAGGCAACCAAGAAATCCTCGACACATTAAAACTGTCTGGGGCGTAGGTTATAAATTCGAACTATGATTCAAAAGATTCAACGATTACTTATCAGTAGTTTTCGATGGCGTTTATTTATCAATATTATTGTTGCTTATTTTATTGCTTTTCTATGTGATCTGGCATTAATGATTATCCTACAACATATCAATATATTTCATTTATCTTATGAATGGTTATACATTCTGGCTTTCTTTATTTCATTACTTATCTTTTTAGTGACCTTTTCAGATTTAATGAATATCACACTTAAATACATTGATGTTTTAAGTGGAACAATTCAAAGAGTCACAGCTGGTGATTATGAAGTTGAAGCACCAATTAAATACGATGATGAACTTGGTTTACTAGCGGCTAATATCAATGCCTTAGCTAAGACTTTAAGTGATAAAGAAAAAGAAAGTGAGATTCTTAAAGAAAATGAACGTATGGCTTATGATGCTGAAAGAAATGCTGAAAAACAAAAAAATGATTTAATTACAAATGTTGCTCATGATTTAAGAACACCACTGACAACCATTGTCGGTTATCTGGAACTGATTAAAAATAATCAGCAACTGACAAAAGAAGAAATTCAAAAATATTCTAGTGTGGCTTATGAAAAATCCAAAAGATTACAAAGTATGATGGATGATTTATTTGAATTTACTAGCCTAGATCAAGCGAATGTGAAAGTTCATATGACAACAATCAATATTAGTGAGCTGGTTTTACAGATTGTTGATGAATTTTATCCTACTTTTCAAGAATATCATATCATTCCAGAAGTCAAGACAAGTCAAAATAACCTTTTTATTAAAGGTGATGGACAATTAATCGCAAGAGTCTTTGATAATTTATTATCTAATGCTGTAAAATATGGTAAGGATGGTAAAAAGATTAAAATTGAAGTTTTGAATGATGATGAAACAGTAACTATTAAGATTATGAATTATGGCAATCCTATTGATAGTGCTGATTTACCATATATTTTTGATAAATTTTATCGTAGTGATGCCTCACGTTCTTCATCAACGGGTGGAACAGGTCTAGGTTTAGCGATTGCTAAAAATATTATTCAAATTCATAATGGAGAAATCTTAGCTACGAGTCACCAGGATAAAACAACATTTATTGTGATTTTACATAGATTACATACAAATGAATAAATATTTTTTCTTATCGAATAAAGATTGCAATTTATTGAATGAAAAGGTACAATGACTTCAAAGTGGGGGATTAAAAATGAAAGCATATCAAGATATGAATCAAGATGAATTAAAAACTTTACATCAACAATTAAGCAAACAATACCAAGACATGAAAGATTTACATTTACAGCTAAATATGGCTCGTGGTAAACCTGATTTTAGTCAAGTTCAACTTTCTATGCCTTTATTAGATGTTATTAATAGTCATTATGATTTTACAGATAAAAAAGATTATTGTAATTATGGTATATTAGATGGAATTGATGAAGCCAAACAGTTATTTGCAGATATTTTAGAAACAACACCTGAACATATTATTGTTTATGGAAATTCAAGTTTAACAATCATGTTTGATCAGATCAGTCGTGGTTTTACACATGGATATTTAGGACATACACCTTGGTGTCATTTAGATAAAGTCAAATTTTTATGTCCTGTGCCTGGATATGATCGTCATTTTGCTATTACAGAACGTTTTGGCATTGAAATGATATCTATTCCTATGGATGAAAATGGTCCTGATATGGATCTGGTAGAAAAATATGTGAATAATGATGAATCGGTGAAAGGTATATGGTGTGTGCCTCAATATTCTAATCCATCAGGAATAACATATTCTGATGAAGTTGTAGAAAGATTTGCACATCTCAAACCTGCCGCTCCAGATTTTAGAATTTTCTGGGATAATGCCTATATTATTCATCACCTTTATGATCATCATCAAGATCATGTCAAAAATATTCTTGAAGCTTGTCAAGAAGCAGGAAATCCTGATCTTGTGTTTGAATTCTGTTCAACATCAAAAGTTACTTTCCCAGGAGCTGGGGTAGCGGCTATGGCTACATCCATTAATAATAAAAAAGATATTTTAAAACATTTAACAGTTCAATCTATTGGTCATGATAAGTTAAATCAATTAAGACATGCTGAATATTTTAAAAGCATCGAAGATTTAAAACATCATATGAGTCAACAGGCTGAATTATTAAGACCTAAATTTGAAATGGTATTAGATATTTTTGATAAAGAATTAAAACCACTTCATATTGGAACATGGTCTCATCCATTAGGTGGATATTTTATCACTTTTGAAGCTATGGACAATTGTGCACAAGATATTGTTCAAAAATGTAAAGAAGCAGGTGTTATTTTAACTGATGCGGGTGCAACTTTCCCTTATGGTCATGATCCCCATGATTCCATTATCAGAATTGCTCCTTCATATCCACCTTTAGATGAATTAAAACAGGCAACAGAACTCTTTGTCTTATGTGTAAAACTTATAAGTATTGAAAAATTATTAGAAAACTAAGATGAATCCAATGGTTCATCTTTTTTCCTTTTATAAGTGAAATATGAAAAAAATTAAATTTTCGCTTAAAAAATATTGACTATACTCCAAAAAATTGATATATTAAATAAGCACTGTTGGGATATAGCCAAGCGGTAAGGCAACAGACTTTGACTCTGTCATTGCGCTGGTTCGAATCCAGCTATCCCAG